>NZ_BAABHD010000010.1:0-172360 GCF_039541915.1 Nibrella saemangeumensis | reverse complement strand
TCAGTCAAGTCGGAGGGGTACATCTTTGGTCGGATTAACCCTCAAGATAGGCTGATTTCCGCTTTTTCTAACCCCAGCGCTCCATTTTTAAACACGTTCTTAGTATTTCCTCTGTACAGAACTATATGTACCAAACTCTACTTTACAGAAAACTCTCTCGCCTGTTTGTGTGGGGAAGCCTTGTTTTCCTCCTTATAAGCTGCGAAGGCTGGAACTTAGCCAAAAAGGATTTTCCTAAATGTACCAGTCCATCAGCTCAGATTGGCCACCAAGCAAATCTTTTAGATGTCAGCTTTTCATTAGAATCTACATCTGGCACTATCGACAATGTCATTTGGGACTTTGGAGATAACAGCACCCCTACTACATCATTAACGGCAAGGCGTGTTTATCAGACCGCCGGCGATTATGAAGTAAAGGCCAAGCTGATTAACAAATGCGGTCAGGAAAAAACCATTTCTAAAAAAATAACCATCAGCAATGTGGTTTTGCCAACTGTTGTCACACATGACGCCACCAATGTAACACTAAATTCCGCCACCCTACAGATGTCCATCAGTAATAAAGGCAATGGCACAATCAGCCGGTATGGCGTTTGTTACTCATCAACAAATCAGTCACCAACAGTAGCAGATACAAAGACAGAAGTAACAGGAGACATAGCCGTTAATCAAACAGCGCAGTTGTCTGCAAATGCATTATTGCCTAATACGACTTATTATATACGAGCCTATGGCTACAATGCAGCGGGAGGTCCAGTATATGGAGCCACAAAAACATTTACTACTTCGGCAGTTCTCTTAGCGAATGTCACAACTGTTGGGAACTCCTCTGTTGATAAAACCTTTGCTAACGTCACTTTCCGAATTAATGATACTGGAAATCCAGCTGCAACGCGCTATGGCATCGTTTATTCTTCTAGTAATAACAATCCGGAGATCAGCAACTCTCTGACTACTAACCAAAGTGGGAGCGTTAACACGAACATAAATGTCCTGTTGTCCAACTTAGTACCCGGTACAACCTATTCCTATCGCGCTTTCGCAGTTATGCCTGATGGACGTGTCGTCTACGGAGCTACTATGTCATTTACTACGCAAACAGATGTTGACCTGAACAGCGGCCTGATTGCTTACTATCCATTTAATAGCTCTCCCAACGATAATAGTGGTAATAACCTCCATGGCTCACTGCTCAATGGAGCTACCTATACTTCGGACCGAAAGGGTAACAACAATGCCGCACTCTCGTTGAATGGAACCGGCGCTTATTTTAATATACCGGATTACACAGCTCTAAGACCTTCTCAAATTACCATAAGCCTTTGGTTTAGGCTTGCCAGTCCAGTAACAAGTTCACGTATGCAGTTATACAATAAATCCCGCTTCTCGGATGGGGCTAACGAACAGTATAGCGCCTTGTTGAAACCCGGCAACCCTGGTATTACGGTAAATGGTGATATAAAAAGAAATAGCAATTGTGTTGCTGGTCAGGGTTGGCAGACTGCATCAGGAACAACCAATATTCTTACTGTCAATGTCTGGCATCACTATGTCTGCACATTTGATGGCAATACGATTACCATTTACCTCAATGGGAATTTCTTTAAATCAGAACCTGTACCGGCTGGTGCTATTGACAACTGTCCGGGTGGGACTCTGAAATTTGGGGCTCAGGCGGCTGGTTATCCAGATTATTTTAACGGTGCGATGGACGAAATCCGGATCTACAACAAAGCGCTTAATTCAGCACAGGTTCAGGCTTTATTCAATCAATAACCATGGGTTCAACTTATTATTCATGCGCGTTGACATTACTGGTGGCTATTCTGTCGGTAGGCACCGGTTACGGGCAAACGCGTTCTGAGGCTACCATTTCCAACATCCAGGTTGATGTGGATGCGCAACGAGTTAAGATTACGTATGATGTTGCTGGTATCAAGGCGCAGGACTCGGTTTATATACAGGCGCAGGGTCGTACTAAGGGTTTGCTGCGTGTCCGGACGGTATCAGGAGACATTGGAAAGCGTATTACTCCCGGAACGAATAAAGCCGTTTTATGGGATTATGTACGGGATGGTGAACCGCTGAACGAGGAATTTAAGGTTACAGTAAATGTAAAACCATTCATTCCACCAACACCGGGAACCTTAGGTGGTGGTCCGGCTAACGCATTGGTGTCAGCGTTACTGCCTGGAGTAGGCAATATCATGGTACAGCCTGGCAAAAAGATAGGGCTGCGCCCGGCTATAACGGTTGCGTACGGTGGATTGCTAATTTATGGCATCCTACAGAAAAGCCACTCCAATCAACAGTACGATAAATACATGGCTTCCCAAAATGAAGCAGCGGCTCAGCCGTTCTACGATGAAGCTAATAGTGCGCACCAACGGTATTTCCTTGCCACCCGTGCTGCGGCTCTCATCTGGGCCGCTGATGTTGTTTACACGTTCATCAGAGGAACTCAAAACGAGAAACAACGACGCGCTGATACCGTAAAACTCGGTCTGAATCTCAATAGATCAATTCCGGTCCTTTCCGCTCAAATCAAATTCTGAACGTTGAGTTATGAAAAACACGCTACATTATCTTGTTGTTTATCTGGTGATGCTGGCAACTCCTGCTCTGGCCCAGCAGGAGGTTATCTCGGCAGCAAGCGGCTGGGTAAAACCCAATGCGGCAGCAACGCCCCAAAAATTGCCACCATTGATAAACTGGCAGACCCCTCAGGCGCAGCAGTGGACTACCAAACAACCGAAACTTACCGTATCGGTGTGTGTACAGTCTGATGCACCTATCCAATCCATCCAGTTCTTTCACAATGGACAACCGCTGGACACCCGCCAAAGAGGGTTTAAGCAGGTTACCTGTGGGCAGGAGGTATCAGAGGATATTAACCTTATTGCGGGAGCCAATGAGGTTCACGTTAAAGCTACAAATGTGGCCGGTACCACCACCTCATCGTCCCGCTACATTACTTACCAAGCTGTCGTTACACCACCACCTCCACCGCAGAAACGGCTGGCTCTGATTGTTGCGAATGATAAATACGTAAAATTTCCGCTCAAAAATCCGGTGAATGATGGGAAGGCCGTTAAGCAAGAGTTGGAGAATTTAGGATTTACCGTGCTTTATAAAGAGAATCTGCCCCTTAAGGAATTAAAAAAGACCTTTGACTCCTTTATGACGGATTTAAGCAACCAGAGTGTCAGCTTGTTCTACTATGCCGGGCATGGCCTGATGGTAAACGGAGAAAATTTTGTGCAACCGGTTGATGCTGATCCGGCATCGGAGCCGGACGTTGAGTATGAGTGTTACCCCCTGCGCCGGCTCATCGCCCGTATGCAGCAGGCCAACCCGGATGGGGCTAACCTGGTTTTCTGGGACGCCTGCCGGAACAACCCTTACCGCTCGTGGCGCCGGGGGACGGATGAACCAATTTTTGCTCCGGTGCAACCGGCTGTGGGTACAGTAATTATCTATGCAACCGAACCGGGGAAACCTGCGGTTGAAGACGACAAAAACGGCCTTTTCACCAGTGAACTGGTGAAACACATGAATGTGCCCAACGTAGATTTGTTTGAACTGGTCGACCGGATCGACCGTGGCCTCTCCCAGCGCGGCATTAAACAACCGCCGTATATAGAAGGTCGTTTGCGCGGGAGATTTTTCTTTAGAAAAGAGGGATGACCGTATCGAAATCTGTTGATGTTTGCCAGCCTTTCGCCGGCAACGAAGCCGCTTTTTACGAAGCGCTTCGGGCCGAACAGCGTCAGGCATTCAGTTGTCTGTACAGCCGGGTTCATAACCAGTTTGTTCCGCTAGCCTGTCAGCGGGGCGGTAGTTATGACGAGGCCTTAGACATAATGAACGATTGTCTGGCTATTTTTCTGCAAAAGGTGCGAAGCGGAGAATTTGTGTTTCAGCCCGACACCAAAATTACCAGCTACCTGTACCGCATCTGCTACAACCAATGGCATAACTATATCGACAAACGGCAGCAACGCCGGGAGGTCTCTTTTGACGGTAACCGCAATGGTGCCGGCGGTGATGACGGCGACGAGGAGGACTCGTCAGGTGAACCTGTTCCACTGGCTGACGAGGCTGGCGATGAAGAGGAACAAAGCGAATGGGTACACCGGCTCAACAGAGCCGTCGCCCTGCTGCGGGAGGATTGCCAGAAAATGCTGCACTGGTTCTATGTAGAGGAGCTATCCCTGCGGGAGATTGGCGAGCGGCTATCGATGACAGAAGCATCGGCGGCCGTCAAGCGCTTTAAGTGTGCTAAATACCTGCGTGACCGCTACCTCAGCGTTTAGCTTTTTCGAAAAAAACAGGTCTTACTGATAAGGTTTCTCGGCATTTACCTATTCAGTAGCAGTCAAACAGCCCCTACAAAAGCACCGATGAACTTAGACGAAACGCTATTGGAGCAAATACACCGCTATCTCTCCGGGCAGATGGATGAAGTCGAACGGCAGCAATTTGCCCGGCAGATGTCCACAGATAATGAATTAGCCACTGAGGTGGAACTCCAGCGTCAGATCAAAGCTGCCTACAAAATCCGTAATAATAAGACCCTCCTAACCGGCATCCATGAGGAGTTGATGGCCCAAGGGCAACTCTGGCAACCAAATCCACCGCAGCAAACACAAGCCGCAGATGAAACAAACCCGCTTCCCCATACCCAATCTGTTCGTCGGCTCAACTGGGGCTATTACGCTGCCGCAGCCTGTGTGCTACTGGCCGTTGCATTCGGCTGGTTTGCGTTGCGGCAGCAACCGGCTACGCAATCACCCGATCAGATAGCCAAACAGGAGCCGGTAACGCCGGTACCCTCCTCCGAAAACCCAATTGAGATACCGGCTCCGGCTACTAATCCGGTGCCAGCACCCGCTCCTAAAGCAGAGGAACGGGTAGTTGGTCGCTTCGAAAAGCTATTCCGGGATAACTTCCGTCCCACTGTTCGCCGGACCCCACCCGATCCTGCCCTCGAAAACCGTTTGGGCGTTCCGCTCTCCAACCGGGAATCAATGCTACGGCTACCGCAAGATACTACCAACATTTTGACGGGTATTCAGCTCCTGCGTCGGGGGAAAGTCAGACAAGCCATAACCCTTTTAGCACCAGCTACTCAGGCCGCCTTACCCGACTGGCAGGCCAACGCCCGCTGGTTTCTGGCACTGGCATACTTGAAAAGCAATCAGACCGACAAAGCCCGGCAGGAACTTCAGGCTCTACTTACTGGTAAAACAGATTTGTACAAGCAAGACGCGCAGGCAGTACTGGACCAGTTGTAGGGACGAAAAATTATACGCTCCAGCTGATAAACTTTTGATTCCTTTTCCTATCCAACCGTAGCAAACAAAAAATAAAATCCTGCTTCGGCCATGTATATCGACCTGCATAACTCTCCTGAAAACCAAGCCCGTCAGAAAGCGATGCTGTATACCGTCCTGGTAGCGGCAGCCTTGATTCCGTTACTGTTTCTGGCACGGCTGACCTTTGCGCCGGCGTCACAAACCACTTTAACACCCGCCATCGACAGTCTGCAACTAGCTTATATTCCCCTGGAGCTAGCCCGAAAGGCGCAGACCAGGGTGGCCGTTAGCAGCCGGTCCGCTGGCCGGGCTGCTGCGCCGGTAGCCCGCTGGACACCTGCTCCCCGCGAAGCCCGGCCCAGTGCAGCTCTGCTACCGGGCAACACCAAGCCCAATGTGACCACCAATGCGCCCTCACCGGTAGAGGAACCTAAAGTAGACGAACGGGGCCTGTACCGAAAGGTGGACAAACCCGGTAACGGCACCAGTCCCAAGGCTACTAACCAGGAAGGCGGCTCGCCTAAGGGCGACCCCAGTGGCAGCATAGCCGGTCCCGGCGGAACGGGCGGCATTGGCCTCGACCTCACGGGCTTCCGGTTCGGACGCTTATCGGTCGCTCAGGACCCATACGACGAAACCGGCCGGATTGTCTTTGTGGTGAAAGTTGACGCCCAGGGTCGCATCTTGTCCCTGAACGTGAAGACTACCTCCGTTTCGCCAGCGGTAGTGGCCTGGTACCGGGATCAGTTGCAGAATGCAAGGCTTATTCCTACGTCGTCGGGTGAACGGCCAGAAGTCTCTACCGGGCAGATCAGTCTGAAAATCACGGCCCATTAAACCCGGCGAAAACGAGTATCTTGCTCTCTTGACCATGAAGCATCTATATAGAAACCCTTCCTTTTTCGTTCGCTTGCCGAAGCTTTTGCTTTGCTTTTCATTATTGCTTGTTCCTTGTTCATCATCCATCGCCCAAACCCTGCATTGCATTATACTGGCGGATACCAAAGACCATAGCATTGGGCCTAGCTGCGAGAAGGATCTGGCAGATATGTCACTTCGCATGGATGCGGTGGCCCGCTCGCTGGGGTACCAGTATAATCTGATAGTCCGGAGCAATGAGCAATTTGGACTGGCCGGACTCAACGAGGCTGTCAATACTGTGAATTGCCAGCCCGACGATGTTCTTTTTTTCTACTTTACCGGTCATGGTTTCAGCACGCCCAAACGCAACAATGACTTCCCCTTGCTGTACCTCCGTACTGATACTACCGATCTGGCAGGGCTGCACCAGCGGCTGGTCGCTAAAAAGCCCCGCCTTTGCATTAGCCTTGGCGACTGCTGCAACAACGTGCTGAGTGATCTACGCAAGATCCTGCCGAACCCTCTTCAGATCAGGGGATTGAACACACAAAAAGATACTGATATTCTTCGCAAACTGTTTGTCGAAACAAAGGGCGATGTGCTTATTGCCACGGCCAAGCGGGGCGAGCGGGCGGCTTCTACTCCCAGTATTGGCAGCTTTTACACCTACTCCTGGCTAAATGCCCTCAAACACGCCATCGTTAATAACAACGATGTCACCTGGGCTACGCTGCTGAACGACAGTGAACAGCGTATGCAAAGCCTGCTGGCCGGTTTTCCCGATACGGTCCGGCATCATTCGCACTGGAAAATTAACATAGCCGATGCTGGGCCTCCGGTAACGCCCGATCAGCCGGTAGCGCCCGTTGCGCCGAAACCCGTGGCAACATTTGATCAGGTTAATGACTTTTTGAATCAGCTAGCCGATGAATCGAAGTCGTTTGCCGAACGTAACGCCCTGCGCCAGCGATTGGAACCGCTGTATTTCACCCCAACCAGCACCGTGAAGATCTACATCAAATCCCCGGAGAAGCCGGTCGAACTTCAGTCCATAACCCGCTTTTTGAGTCGTATGTTGGTCAACGCCCGGCAGGTGGTTCGAATCAACACCGTGGAGCGTTTATCGGATTTGAAACCAGACGGCCGGTATGAGGTGCTGACGGTTGAAGAAGTACGGTAAAATACGCTGTAACGCTATGAAGCAAACGCTATATATGCTATTCTGCCTGTGTTGGTTAGGTGCAGCAGACGGCCGGGCACAGGCTCCTGACATTACGCAGGAGCGGCTGACCGAGTTTAAAGACCTCACTCTTCGCCGGGTGAACGACCTGCAGGAGTACCTGACGGTGATTGCCGATAAAAAGCGGTCTCTTGACGAGCGCCGGATGGCTATTGGTTTGGCGCTGGATCTGTTTGCCCAGCCCGACGGCCGAAAAGCGCTGATGCAGGTATCGCGCCGGGACGGCACTAAACGCACCCTGCCGGTAGAGCAATACCTCAATAACCTGATGAGTACCCGCTATAGCGATGTAAAGCTCACCTTCTACGACGCAGCCGTAGCCACCGATTTTGAAAAAGGCACCGATGGCAACTATCACGCAACAGCTACGTACTTCCAGGATTTTCAGGGGTTTGATACAACCGGAAAAATGCTTTACGGCGATCGTACCCGCAAAGACATTGCCGTAACCGCCAAAGCCATGGGGCCCTACAAAGATGTGGGACAGCTCGACATAAAAGTCTTTTTCGGCGATGTAAAAGTCTCCGAAACGATACCTATACCAGCTAACTAAGCGTAGCGCGTTTGAGAAAAACAGGCACCTGATTATGAAACAGCTACTCTGGTTTTTAAGCTGCCTTCCGCTGGGCGCAGTCGGACAGGCTTTGCCACCTGCTAATCACTCCGCTGCCCAACCAGCGTCGAGTCCGGTAGAGCGTCAGGCACCAACAAACTGGATGAACGCTCAAATCAAAACAGTCGGTCAGTTTGTCGAGCGGTTTAACACAACTACTCATCCAAGGGCGGCATCCGATTCTATAGCAACGTTATGGTCGCTTTTTAATGAAGATGATTCCCGGCTGCGAACGCCAAAGAACGGCCCCGCATCTGCTTACCGCCAGCGGGTGACACAATTTATCGAAGCGTTAATGGAATCACCAAAACCGCTATCCCGCCCACTCACCCTGTTGGCTCGTACCGACTTCCGGGTAATTTACAATAAACACCCTGACACGCTCCGCATATATCTGCAAAAGCGGTACAGAACCGACAGTGCGGCTTACTGGCAGGTAATCGGCACTGACCCGCTGCCAAAAATGTCCGGAAAGAAGTTCATCACATCCAAAGGTATAGGGAACGCAGATACCTTACGCCGTGAATTTCTGCCACCTAATGCGCATGAGGTGGCGTTCCTGCCCCTACTGCGGGGGATAACAGAGACTAGAAGCTTGTTACGGTTTATGCCCGACAGAGTCAAACCCACCAACAACGAGCAGAGGCTCGAAACAATTATCCACGCCGGTAACCTGACGATCGAAACAAGTATTCGAACCATCATGTACCTGGATACAGGCTGGGGTTGGGTTTTGCAACTCGAGGAGTTTGTCCGGGAAAAAGCCAACTCAGGCTGGCTCATAACCGATCTATTTGATACCTACACACTATCTACCTTACCGACACATATACGGACTGCCGTTCAACCAAAAAAGCCATGAAGCCTGCCCAACTGTTTAGTCTGTTTTTCGGGCTCTGGCTTTCACTACCGATAGCCGGTCAGCCCCGCCCCGCCCCCTTTCCCCCGCCCAGCACTACGCTCAGCGAAAAAACGTTGCGGGCTAACGCGCTGGCCTTCCTGAACCGGTTCAGGGCACACGTTCAGGCGCTGGGCGACGGAGCCGACTCTGCTACCTGGCCCCGGCGACAGACCGACCTGCTGTCTCTCTTTAACCAACCCACTCAGACCTTGCCCAACCTGCTGGTTACCCGAATGGTATTCCAGCAGGACCATCCTTCTATTACTGCCCAGACATTTGTGCGGCAATTACCCCGACATTTTTGGAAGGGATTCAGGATCGAGATTGATTCGATAGTTGTGCAGCAGATCGATCTGGCCCGGCAGACCGTCAACCTGCGTGTACCCATTGGCATTCGGGGTATCCGGTCCGATACGCGCCAGCCGCACCGGGTGGGTGAGTGGTGGATTATACGCTTGCAAGCTGATCCTATACAAAATTCACTCATGCGGATCGTAGGCATCACCGGTACCCGGCAATGGTTGTATGCGGACCCACTGACGCGCTACAAAGCGCAACAGATCCAGGGCCAGCTACTGGATTGGGTATCGGTATGGTTCAACCCTAGCCAGTCCGCTACCCTGCGCCGGCAAGCCTGCGAGCAGCTAAGAAAAACCCTCACTACCGACACAATTTTTTTGCGACAGGGTGATAAGGAAACCTACCCCTTATCTATTAAGGAGTGTGAGGCACTGCCAAGGGGGGCGTTACCCAACCGAAAAACAGCCGCTCTGGTTACTTTCTCTCTGGATTATGTAACGGAAATTCACCCAAGTACAGGTGGTACGCTGATCGGCGAACGAACGCATCTCGACAGTGCTTCTCCGGCTGCTAATACTGGGGTCTGGTATCAGGCCCGACGTACTGACCCGGTACCAGTACCTGCTCAACGGGCCGGCGGTCAACTCAGCTATTGGCAAATAACGCAATTAACCATTCATCTGTAATACTAAGACTACTATGTTCCGCCAACGAATGAATCAGACAAACTTCGGCCGCAAGCTCCTGTTCCTGACCCTGCTGCTACCCTGCCTGTCGGCGCAATCATCCCTAACCTCTACCAGGAGCTTACAGGCCTCGGCCCGGCCTGATACCGTTGCACCCCAACGTCTGAGAGCAGACTGGCCCCGTTCGCACGATAAGGCCTTAAACAATACGTTGAAAGGTTTTCAGCACGACCTCCTGGCGCTGGTGCCAACCATAGAGAAGAACCCGACCAGCAGCAACGCGCGCGATTTTGTGCAGGTTTATTTTCTGACCGACGCCAGCCCCATTGCCAATCACATTACCCCCGCTAATGTACGGCCCGGTAAAGTCCTTGAACCCCTAGCCGATAAGCTAGTGCTTACGCCCAACGAGTTTTTGCGGCTTCTGGCCGGCCTTTACAAAACAGGCTTTACGTATGAACTGGACCGTGACGAGATGACGATTACCTCGCTGGACTCAACTAAAGAAGAGTACCGCCAGGTGCATCAGTACCGCATCGCCATACCGGTCCGGGTGGCAGGCCGGACTAATCCGCAGGTGCAATCTGAAGTGAATAACCGGCTCGATGTTTACGCGCTGGTGTACACCGACAGCAAACGCGATGTCCGGTATGCCCGTATACAGGCCATTCAGCCCAACGGCAGTGCATATGTCCCTGCGGTAACGCCAGTTCCTACCCCATCTGATCCACCTGTACCCGTAACACCTCCGGCATCGGTCACTCCTGAGCCTGTTGCTCCTCAGCCGGGGGAGCCAACTAGTACAGGCGCAGCACTGCTGACCTGGAGCCCGGCCCAGAAGACAGCGGCTGCGCTGCAAACGGCTAACCAACTGGCTCAGGAAGTAAACGATAGCCAGTTTGAGCAAATGAAAACAAATTTTGATATATTGTTCGATCCAAGCGGCTACGTAGCCCTGGAGACTCGCGATGGTCGTATGCTCCGGCTCGAACGCCGGGCCTTTCTGACTCGCGCCCGGCAGCAAAGAGTCCATTATGAATTGCAGAAAGCAGATATCGTCTATTACGACCAGTTCCGGGAAAATGCTGAGGGAAAGCCGCTCTGCCGCGTGAGCACTTACCGGGATGTAATCCAGTATGACAGTCAGCAACTGCCTGTATCAACCAGCGTGTCGACGGTGCCTTACGTACCAGTAAAAAACAAGCCGCAACAGGCACCGGCTGCCTACTGGCAACTGGCATCTATTACATTAAAAGAAAAATAATTCAACCAAACTGATAAGAAAAAGCCAGAGACACCTATTCATTTGCAAAACGAACAAGATCATGACTTCCAACTCTATACTCCTCCGCCGGTCGCTCTTCATCCTGGTTGGTCTCCTGACGCTAGCCGTTACTTCGTTTGCCCAACCCAGACAATATAAACTGGGCCTGCGCTTCAACGATCAGCAGTACCTGAAGATGCCGAAAAAAGCCCGGAACATTCAGTTTAAAGGCATTTTACCTTCAGCTTATTCGCTCGCCAACTTTATGCCCAGCGTTGGGGATCAGGGTGAGTTTGGTACCTGCGTCGCCTGGGCATCTGCCTACTACATGCGTACGATCATGCAGGCCCGTCAGCAGGGTCTTTCCGGTTCGGCCATTGATGCTACCCGGTTCTCCCCTGCTTATCTCTACGAACGGATTAAGCTGCGCAATGATAATGAATGTCAGGGTGGTGCTACGCTGGTCGATGCACTGGACGTGATGAAGAAAACAGGCAATATGCTATTGAGCCAGGTATCATACCCACAGTGCGGAGCCGATTTGAGCCGCTATGATAACGAAGCCGCCCAATACAGAATTGAAGGCTACGCTACGCTGTTCGATATCTTGCAGGGTGCATCTACTGAAAAGATAGGTGCCATTAAAGCCGCACTGGCTGAAGGCGAAAACGCAGTGGTAATTGGTATGCAGGTTCCGCGCTCGTTTATCCAGGCGGGTGATACCTGGAGAGCCTCACCGGGCGAAACGCCCGAAGCTTCACTGGGGGGCCACGCCATGACAGTTATCGGTTACGACGACAACAAAAACGGTGGCTCTTTCCTGATTGTGAATAGTTGGGGCACCGGCTGGGGCAACAAAGGCTACACCTGGGGCAACTACGAAGATGTAGTTCGCTTCACCCGGTACGCTTTCCAAACCTACTCGGGCAATGTACCCAATCCGGCTCCAAGTACTATTGCTCTGCAATCAGGGATGGACTTTACGCTCAGAAACGGAGCAGCTATGCCAGTCTATTCCATTCAAGAGAAAGGGTTGGACACAAAAGATGACAGTCAGGTTGAAATGATCACCTACCGGATGTCGCAGCCGTATGTGTCGGGTACACAGTTCAAAATGGCGGTTAATAACAATAAGCAGGCATATATGTACATCATCGGCTCCGACGATGTGTACCGTACTACTAAGCTATTCCCCTATAGCGGCACGACTGAGAACATCAGCCCAATTGTCCCCCAAAACTCCAACGTAATGCTACCAGCCAGCAACCGTTCGTTTACCATGGACAACCAGGTGGGTAACGACTACTTTCTGGTCCTGGTAGCCGATAAGGAACTCAACTTTGAAGAAGTCGTCGGCAAAATCAAAGCGGCTCCGGGAGATTTTAAAGAGAAAGTGTACAGCGCGCTGGGTAGTGAACTGATTGCACCGGCCGACATCCAATACGAACCCAACCGGGTAGCGTTTCAGGTAAAAGGTAATCCCAAAGGCAGTATTGTTCCGCTGTTGGTGATGATCGAACACAAGTAAGTTTTCATGAAGTTCCTCCGTATCCTGCCTTTGCTGTTGATGTCGGTCAATACTATGGCTCAGGCTCCGCTAACCGACACCCAGAAACGATTGGCGGCCCTGGTGATCTCGCAGACGATTGCCGACTTTCAGATGAACCTCAGCAGCCTGCTCGGCCAGCCTGCAGCCGACATTGACCCGCAGGATCGCGAAACACTCCGGATGCAACTGGCTAGTCAGGTGCATCCGGAAGCCCGTTTTGAGAATGACCTGGCCCCCCAGCGTACCGGATCACCCACCATCGATTTTACGGAGTACATCAAACGCGCCAACCTGGTCGATTACCCTAACGGCTTGCAAGTGTTTGCAATTAATACCAAAGATGCCCGGTTCGAGACCAAAGTCCTGTACACCCCTAATGGTTACCTGATGGCGGTCTACACTACCAAAGAGCTAGAGGGACTGTATAAAGGTGACCGGCCATACCGCCGTAAACACCCTTGCAGGATAGGCGTGTATTTTGCTGTAGAGGGCAGCAAAGTTCGCAACTGCCGTATTGGCTTCATCGACAGTCAGCCTGCTCAGCAGGGGTCTACTTTCACCCTAACCAGTGAAAACCCGCTGGACTATGTAACGCTGGAAGAGACATTAGAGCAACTGGCGAAACAGCTCTCCGCCAGTCTTCCCAAATCCGCTGCCCAGCCCATACATATCGAAACGCTGAGCTATGACGGAAAAGGTGTTATCAATGAGTTTGCTCAGCAGGTCACGGCCTCGCTGCGCAACCAGCTCCGCCGGCTAAACCCGGCACTCCGGCTGGAAACCTCTTCTCAAAGCTGGGCGAAAGAAGTAGTGGCGGTGAAAGGCACCTACCGGCAGGAAGGCGACCTGCTGACGTTTTCAGCACAGGTGTACAACAGTAGCCGCCAACCAACCGGCCCGGCAGCTACGGCCAGCATCCAACTCAGCAACCTGACCGGTCAGGTCTGGAAGCCCGATGAAGAAGCCATGGCGGTAGCCAGTGAAGTACGTCAAATAGTCAGCAGCGGTATTACCGTCTTACCCAATCCCAAACGGCTCCAGTTCGACCTTAGCACCAACCGGGGAGCGGCCAACCCGCTATATCTGGCCGACGATACTATGAAAGTATTTATGCGCGCCAGTCAGCCTTGCTACGTGCGGTTGATCTACCAGGACGCCGAGAGCAATTTATTGCTGCTGCGTAACGAGGACATTGTGATTCAGCCGAATCAGACGGGCCAGTGGATAGAGTTACCGGAAAACTACATCTGCTACGGCCCCCCGTTCGGTCCGGAATTCCTGATTGGTTATGCCTCCAGCGTCCCGTTTGAAAAGCTGAATACCGAACGCGAAGTCTTAGGCAAAAACGCCCAGGGCGGAGAAGAATACATCACCCACATCAAAGACAATCTGGCCATTATAAAAAAGATATCTACCACCCACACACTAAAAACTACTGACGGCTCCGTCGTTGAAAAAATGATCCAGGTCACC
This sequence comes from Nibrella saemangeumensis, assembly GCF_039541915.1. Lineage (NCBI taxonomy): Bacteria > Pseudomonadati > Bacteroidota > Cytophagia > Cytophagales > Spirosomataceae > Nibrella > Nibrella saemangeumensis. The sequence continues at coordinate 158,153 of NZ_BAABHD010000010.1, read as the reverse complement.
ACTCGCAAGCGCTAGTACTACGGAATTCCATTCTGTGCCCTTGCTCGTCCACGTTTATAAGCGAGACGGCGAGAATAGGGTCGGTGACGAGGTAACAAACCCAGTTTCTATCCAACCTGCATTACAGTTGCGGACCAGTAATGGGCAGAACACCAACTTTTTAACAAAAACTACCGATTTTGCAACGCACCATCTCTATATTACCATTTGCTCGAAAATTCATCTTTATGAAGATAAGTGTACGTCATCCTTTTAATTACAAGTTTCTTTCTTTCCATTCCAAAACTGCCTTGCCGCTTTGCCTGGTCTTGGTATTGGGAATACTGCTGCTCCTGCGCCTACCCACGCTGGCGCAAGACCATATCATCCGTAAAGATGGCCAACAGATCAAAGCTCGCATTTTGAGCACCGATCAGACCTACATTCGTTACAAGCGGTTTGATAACCTGACCGGTCCCGACTACTTCATCTACAAAACCGAAGTAGACCGTATTGAATATGAAAAGAAAGCCCCGGTTCCGGAGATCACGGGCGATGTGGCAACCCTGGAGAAACAGGCTGCCCGCTACCAGAAAAACGGCCTGCTGTATTCCTTGCTGGGAGGGGGAGCCATATTGGCAGGTGCCGGAACATTCCTGGTTGTACAAAACTCATATAATAGCTATAGAGATCAGTTGCTAACCACCAACGCTACGTTTACCGACTGGCACCAGACCAATTACGGACGCGCCCCCAGCGCCGATGATCTGGTTCAGCCCAAAAACCTGCTTACTTTTGGTTCACCGGGTATTTATGCAGCCGGGGCTGGGCTGGTAGGCGGGGTAGTGCTGGGATTAATCGGCCAGCATAATGCTAAACTAGCCCGCGAAACCCGCAGGACCATCGCCCAGAAACGGCAGTTTTCCATGAGCCCCTACCACCAGGCCGGGTCCCGGTTAACGGGCGTCCATCTGACACTCACATTCTGATTTCATATGAAGCGTTTGGTTCTCTATCTGTGTTTATGCCTTCTGCTGGCCGAGTGCCATATGGATATACCTGGAATACCAACGTCTAGCTTTACTGTTCAGAACAATGGTTGCCAAGCTCCTTGTTCGGTAAGCTTTATAAGTACCGCCCAACATTCCAGCAGCTACCGTTGGGACTTTGGTGACGGCCAAACCTCCACAGAAACCAATCCCCGTCACATCTACAACCAAGCCGGCACGTATGCCGTAAAAATGATAGCTACAGGTAAAGGCGGTAGTGCTGGTAGTACGCAGTCCGTGAGTGTAGCAGCAGGCATTCCCCAGAAAGTCTGGGATAGAACGTTTGGTGGTAGTGCCGAGGATCGACTTTACAAAATAGTAGCTACAACTGACGGAGGCTATCTCCTGGGAGGGTTCTCCTATTCGAACGCTTCCGAAAGTAAGTCTGAGAACGGTAAGGGCGATAGGGATTTTTGGGTGATCAAGATAACCGCAATTGGCACTAAACAGTGGGACAAAACCTATGGCGGAAGTGGTGAAGATGACTTATCGTTCATACTACCTACGGCTGATGGGGGCTTTTTACTAGGCGGAAACTCTTCTTCCAATGTTTCGGGAGACAAGTCGGAGAATAGCAGAGGAGGATTAGACTATTGGGTGATTAAAATAGGAGCGAACGGTGCAAAACAGTGGGATAAAACATTTGGTGGCAACAGCACGGAATACCTTCGGCCAATCATTTCGACAATCGATAGCGGATACTTACTCGTGGGTTGTTCCTTTTCCAACGCGTCTGGTGAGAAGACAGAAAATAGTAAAGGAAAATTTGACATTTGGCTAGTAAAAATCGGCCCAAACGGAGAAAAACAATGGGATAAGACCTACGGTGGTAATGAGGAAGAAGTGGCCTGCTCAGTTGTAGCTACACCAGATGGTGGCTTCTTAGTAGGAGCACGGTCGTTCTCTAATGCCTCCAGTGATAAATTGGAAAACAACAGGGGAAGTTTCGATTGGTGGGTAATTAAAATAGGGACAAACGGAACTAAACAATGGGATAGGACTTATGGTGGAAATGGCTGGGAAGATATTTTCTCAATAGTAGCCACAAACGATGGCTCTTTTCTTTTAGGCGGAAGATCTTATTCTCCTATATCTGGTGAAAAGTCTGAAGAAGGTAGAGGTGGGGACGATTACTGGTTGCTTAAAGTAAGTGCCAATGGTGTTAAGCAGTGGGATAAAACTTATGGTGGTAATCAGTGGGATTATCTTGAAACAGTAGTAGCGACAACTGATGGTGGTTATCTATTGGGAGGGTCATCATTCTCTGATATTTCCGGAGATAAATCAGAAAACACTAGAGGGGGATTAGATTGGTGGATAGTTAAGGTAGCACCAAATGGAGCGAAACAGTGGGATAGAACTCTCGGCGGGAATGCGGAAGATGCCCTATACGCGATAGTGCCCACTGCCGATGGCGGATTTCTGCTGGGCGGAGCATCATCGTCCCCCTCTTCGGGCGATAAATTAGCTACTGATTGGGGAAGCCATGATTATTGGATTATAAAAGTAAAATAGTGGATCATAGGTTCGCACTCCTGTACTATTTGATTATTAAGACTTGTACAAACCTGCATGAAGCGTTTATTTCTTTACCTGTTTATAGCCTTTTTACAAATAGAATGCCACATGGACATACCCGGCGTGCCGACCGCCAACTTTACTGTTCAGAACAACAATTGCGCTGCCCCCTGTGAAGTGAGCTTTACCAGCACCGCTCAAAACACCAGCAGCTACCGCTGGGACTTTGGTGATGGGCAGAGTTCTACAGAAGCTCACCCGAAACATAGCTATAGTCAGAGCGGAACCTACTCGGTGAAGATGATTGCTAAGGGGGAAGGAGGAACTGTTGGTAATACAGAGAATATAACTATTCTTAACTCCAATGTTGATAAGATCTGGGACAAAACTTACGGGGGCAGCGGTAATGACGATACAAAAATAGTAATACCTACGCAGGATGGTGGTTTTCTATTAGGCGGCAATTCCAATTCGTCTGCATCTGGTAATAAAACGAATTCAAACTATGGAGATACTGACTACTGGATAATTAGACTCAATGCTAATGGCGATAAGCTTTGGGACCGAACGTTTGGAGGAATTGCTAAGGATGAATTAGTTTCTGTTACTACCACTTCGGATGGTGGTTTTCTGCTAGCTGGTAATTCTACTTCCTCAGCATCTGGAAATAAATCGGCACCAAATTATGGCGGTAATGATTATTGGCTGGTAAAAATTAATGCCAATGGTGATAAGGTTTGGGATAAATCTTATGGTGGCAATAACACCGACTGGTTATACTTCTTGATTGCAACTCCGGACGGAAGCTTTTTAATTGGAGGAGATTCCATTTCTCCGACCTCAGGTAATAAATCTGCCCTGCCCTATGGCGGGTGGGATTATTGGGTTGTCAAAATTAACGGTAATGGCGATAAGCTTTGGGATAAATCTTATGGAGGTAGCCAACCTGATGGTGCTCCAAAAGCAAGTATTAGCCCTGATGGAGGCATTCTCTTATGTGGATATGCGTACTCCCCAGTATCAGGTAATAAATCAGCTCCAAACTATGGAAATTATGATATTTGGCTAGTGAAGATTACTACTAGTGGTGATAAGCTTTGGGATAAATCCTATGGTGGAAGTGATAATGAAGATTATAGAACATTAATTTCTACGCAGGATGGTGGTTTTCTGCTTGGGGGGCACTCTCTCTCTCCTGCTTCGGGTAATAAATCGACTCCAAACTATGGAGATAATGATTTCTGGGTCGTGAAAATAAACGGCAACGGTGATAAACTATGGGACAAAACCTTTGGTGGAAGCAACAGAGAACTTTTAGAATCTATAGTAGCCACTCCAGATGGCGGTTTTCTGCTTGGAGGGCACTCTCTTTCTCCTGCTTCAGGTAATAAAACAATATTAAGCTATGGTGGAAGTGATTACTGGGTAGTAAAAATAAATAATGATGGTGATAAGATTTGGGAGAAAGCCTATGGAGGAAGTGGTGACGATTGGTATTACTTCATGATAGCAACGAAAGATGGAGGCTTTTTACTGGGAGGAGATTCATCATCTATGCTCTCAGGCAATAAAACTGTATCAACGTACGGCAATTACGATATGTGGGTGGTGAAGATTAATGACAATGGAGATAAAATCTGGGATAAAACTTACGGTGGCGTTGCTAGTGATGGTTATCCTTTGGTTACTTCAACTCTGGATGGAGGCTACCTTTTATGGGGGTATACTTACTCTGCAGCTTCTGGCAATAAAGTAACACCAGGTTATGGCTACAATGACTTCTGGTTAGTAAAAATTAAATAATATCTTAACATTATCTTACTACTTAATTTTTAATGAAACGTCTGTTAATATATTTATTCATATTAATGCTCCTAGCTGAGTGCCACATGGACATACCCGTTGTGCCAACCGCTAGTTTTACCGTACAGAACAACAATTGTGCAGTTCCATGCGAAGTGAGCTTTACCAGCACCGCACAAAACGTTAGTAGTTATCGATGGGACTTCGGCGATGGGCAGACCTCATCTGACGCCAATCCAAAACATACTTACACCCAGGCTGGAACGTATTCAATAAAGCTGATTGCTAAAGGAGAAGGTGGCAATGTAGGCAGCACGCAGAGCGTTAAAGTTCAAGCAGGCATTCCGCAGAAAGTTTGGGATAAATCCTTTGGAGGTAGCGCAGAGGATAAGCTCAACATAATTATACCTACTGCTGATGGAGGTTATCTCTTAGGTGGTAATTCTTACTCTAATATTTCCGCAGAAAAGTCAGAAAACAGCAAAGGGAACAGCGATTATTGGGTAATTAAAATTGGTTTAAACGGTGAAAAACAATGGGATAGAACATTAGGCGGAGCAGGTGAAGAAGGACTAGCTTCGATAGTTTCGACCTCTGATGGAGGATTTTTGTTAGCCGGAGCCTCTGCTTCTGATATTTCTGGTGATAAATCCGAGAATAGTAGAGGAGGATTAGACTATTGGATAGTTAAAATAGGGTCCAATGGAACCAAACAATGGGATAAAACTTTGGGAGGCAATAGTACTGAATACCTAGCTTCTATTATAGCCACAACCGATGGTTTTTTAATAGCAGGAAGCTCAGCATCTGATGCTTCATGGGAGAAGTCAGAAAATAGTAAGGGGAGTTTTGATTGCTGGATAGTTAAACTAGGGGCTAATGGAGCTAAGCAATGGGATAAAACTTTTGGAGGCAGTGCAGAAGATGTTGTTCGTTCAATAGTAGCTACAACTGACGGAGGCTTTCTATTTGGTGGGCGTTCATTTTCGAACGCTTCAGGTGATAAATCGGAGAATGGCAGAGGTATATGCGATTGGTGGATAATTAAAATAGGGGCTAGTGGGGTTAAACTGTGGGATAAAACATTTGGGGGAAGTGAATGGGAGGAATCATGTTCAATAACACCTACAACTGATGGAGGAGCTTTATTAGTTGGCCCGTCGGGCTCAAATGCTTCCGGAGATAAATCCGAAAATAATAAAGGAGGGTTTGACTGTTGGATTGTCAAAATAGGAGCTAATGGAGTAAAACAGTGGGATAAAACTTTTGGGAGCCTAGAGTGGGATTGGCTTGATTCTAGTATTGCTACACTAGATGGTGGATTCTTACTTGGAGGTTGGTCTGCCTCAAATGCATTTGGTGATAAGTCAGAGAATAGCAGAGGAGGAACCGATTATTGGATATTAAAAATTGACGCAAATGGCGCTAAACAGTGGGATAAAACGTTTGGAGGAATAGGTGATGATGCTATAAATTCCATATGTGTCTCAGTCGATAGGGGATTTCTGCTGGGCGGGGTATCAACTTCATCAGCTTCCGGGGATAAGTCCTCTCCTAATTATGGAGATAAAGATTATTGGGTCATAAAGATAAGATGACAAGCTTATGAAAAAACAAATACATATTTGCTATCTGGCTTTAGTAGGACAATTTTCTATTTATGCAGTATTAGCCAATCCAGCATCTGACACCCTCTGCCTTCGTAACGGCATTAAACAGGTGGTGGAAGTCCAGGAGGTTTATCCAGATAAGATTCGGTATCAGATCCAGAACTCACGTCGGGGTATGCTGGAGTCGGTGCTCCGTTCGGAGGTGGCGTATATCGTGTACGCCAACGGCATCAGAGATGTCTTCAACCCGCTGCTGCCGGCTAAACCACAGACTACCTGGCTGACGGCTTCTACCACCAGTAACAAACCGGAGGTCACGCTGAAAGCCTGCATCGTCAACGAGGCCAGTCAGGTGCGGTTGGAACTCAATGGTGCGGCTGTACCGGCGCAGCGGGGGTTCAAACTCTCTGAAGGGGGTTGTCCGCAGGGCAAGCCCTTTGAGCAACTGGTCAAACTCCGTGAAGGCGACAACCAGGCGGTACTAATCGCCCGCAACGAAGGAGGAGAAACCCGCTCGACTTCGCTAACGTTGCGCTACGAGAAAGTCGAGCGCCGGTTGGCGCTGGTTATCGGCAACGCCAACTATGCGTCGGGCAACCGGCTCGCCAACCCCGTCAACGATGCTACCGACATGGCCAATGCCCTCAAGCAGTTGGGTTTTGAGGTAATGCCTTACACCAATGTGGACCTACAGGGCATGAAAAAAGCCGTAGAGGACTTTGGTAGTAGGCTCAAAACCGAGGGGTATCAAGTGGGACTATTTTATTATGCCGGGCATGGCGTACAGTACCAGGGCAGAAACTTTCTGGTGCCGGTTAACGCCAGTCCCAAAATAGCCGCCGACATTCAGTACCAGTGCGAGTACGCCGACCGGGTGCTGGCCTTTATGGAAGACGCCAAGGTACGCACCAACATTGTGATTCTGGACGCCTGCCGCAACAACCCCTTCGAGCGGAGTTTCAGCCGGGGCGACGAGAGGCAAGGACTAACCACCATGAAAGCTCCGCAGGGAACATTTATTGCATTTGCCACCTCTCCGGATAATACTGCCTCCGACGGCTCCGGCCGGAACGGCGTGTTTACAAGTGCCCTGTTGGACGCGCTGAGGGTACCTAATCTATCGATAGAATCAGTCTTCAAGCGGGTACGGACGGAGGTCATTCGCAAAACGGCCAGTCAGCAGACACCATGGGATCTCAGTTCGCTGGCGGGAGAGGATTTTTACTTTTTGAAGCAATAAGTACCACGGACTCCTAACTTCAGTGCCTTCGTACATGCTCGCCTGTCTTGCGATGCAATCGCGGACGAACAGCGGAGTCAAATTCCCGCTAAACTTGTTAGCTTTGTATAAGACCAGCTTAAAAACACATGAGCACTGGATTAGATAAGGAACTCATTCGCCAATCGCTCAAAGAATTGGCGAATGAAGACCCTGCATTTGTGGCTGCTTTATTGGCAGAGGTTGAAGAAGAGTTGAAGCAACACAAAAAGCAGCGTTTAGAAGACATTATCCGGGAAGATTTCGACGAGTACGGAGACGTATTCAGGGCATTGGCATGATTTATCTGGACAAGGAAGACATTGTCTTTATAAATCAGCGTACTGTCTCGGAACATGGGGGACATTTTATGCCGCCCCATAATTTTTTGCACGAAGAAAATCTGGATTACCTGCTGGAAGCTGTCCAGGCAGAAATGTTTGGTGAACCTCTTTATCCTTCCGTACCGGACAAGGCCGCTATTTACTGCTATAACATCATCTGCAACCATATCTTCTCCGACGGCAACAAACGGACAGGTTTAGAAGCCGCTCTGGCTTTTCTGAAGCTCAATGGGATGCGCCTGAAGCGTGACCTTGCCCATAGCGAGTTATACGACTTCATTATCAGCGTGGCATCCGGTCAGGTTAGTCTGGAGGAGTGCCGGATGTGGTTTGCCGCGCATACTATTACGGTTCAATAGATTTTACTCGCCTTGCTCCGCTCGCCCGTCTCGCGATGCCATCGCGGACGAGCAGCGGAATGCCATCGCGGACGAACTACCCCTGTTCGAACCACTCCCGGAACATGGGGGCTTTTTCTTTGCTGATGGTCACTTCTACGTCGTTGGGTTTTTTCAGCATGACCAGTAGTTTGCCGCTGTAGTGGGACTGGTAGCCGGCGATGGCGTCGAGATGAAGCAGGAACTGGCGGTTGGCGCGGAAGAATACGGCCGGGTCGGTGAGGGCTTCCAGTTCGTCGAGGGTGCTGTAGTCGGTGATGAGTTTATGACCGTCGGCGGTGTAGAGGTAAATCACTTCGTCGCGGGTAAAGCAGGCGACCTGTTCCTGCGGCACCGGCACAATCTGGCGGAGGTAGTGGCCCGTAAACCGTCGTTTGTATTTTTTGCCCGGCCCCTGCTCCGTAAAGTCCAGCAGCAGATCGCGGAGCTGTTCACGAAAATCAGGCGCTGCGCTCGTGCCGCGCCATTGGTGGTATTTGGTAAAGGCAGCCTTTAACTCGTCAGGATCAATGGGTTTAAGCAGATAATCGATGCTGTTGAGCTTGAAGGCCCGGATGGCGTACTCGTCATAAGCGGTGGTGAAAATGACGGGGCAGTGTAATTCGGCCTGCCGGAAGATGTCGAAGCTGACGCCGTCGGAGAGTTGAATATCCGATACCACCAGATCGGGCTGCGGATGGCTTCGCATAAACGTCAGCACGTCCGAAATGCTACCCAAAGGGCCCAATACCACTGCCCCCGGCTCCAGTAGCTGCACCAGCCGCACTAAGTTTTTGGCCACCAGGGGCTCATCTTCGATCAGCAGGATTGTCATAGGACGTTACGTTTGCTCAAAAATAATCGTTTGGACAAACATTCAGAGCAGACCGGGGTTTTATCCCTGTTCTATAACCATCAAATCCCCTCTCCGTTATGACGAAGAATGAAGACGTCGTTGATGCACTCAACGAACTGGTAGAAATCCTGAACGACCGGATTCGCGGTTACCAGACCGCCATGGACGACAGCAAAGACGCGCAGTTGGACGAAACGTTCCGGCAGATGATTCTGCAAACCCAGCAGCTCCGCAGCCAACTGGCCGAGCATATTGTACGCCTGGATGGATCGGCGGTCTCCGACACAACGCACACGGATTTCTCCAGCAAGATTCACCGCGCCTGGATCAATATCAAGGCAGCCGTAACTGGCAAAGACCGGGAGGCAATTCTGAGTTCCTGTGAGTTTGGCGACAACGCAGCCGTCGAGGCTTACGAAGATGCCTTGGAGGAAGAAAAATTACCGGGCTACGTAAAAGATACACTGCGCACCCAGCTTAATGAACTGCGGCAGTCACGTGACCAGATTAAAGCCTTGCACGAAGCAGCAGACTAACAGACTGCCACATATAGTGCAAACAGAAAGCCCCTCGACCATAACGGTGAGGGGCTTTCTCATGCATAGGTTAGGGAAAAAATTACCGGGCCAGTTCTTTCTCTTTCGAGCCCACAACATCCTCCAGTGACTCGGCACCTATCAGCTTCTTATACAGCGTCAGTGCCTGCGCCACTACCTGATCCATATTATAATACCGGTATGTTCCCAGCCGGCCCACAAAGTGTACATTCGGCTGCTGGTCGGCCAGTTGCTTGTAGCGCTGATACAGCTCGGCGTTCTCCGGCTTCGGAATGGGATAATAAGGATCCCCCTCCGCCTGCGGGTACTCAAACGTAATGCTGGTTTTCGGATGCTCCTGACCCGTCAGATACTTATATTCGGTAATGCGGGTATAAGCGTTATCGTTCGGGTAATTTACCACCGCTACTGGCTGGTACTGCTCTGTGTCGACCGTTTTGTGCTCAAAACGAAGCGAACGGTACGGCAGCTTGCCAAAACAATGATCAAAATACTCGTCTACCGGCCCCGTGTAAATCAGCTGGTCGTATGACAATGTCTCTTTTACTTCCCTGAAATCCGTACTCAGCATCAGCTGGATGTTCGGGTTGTCAAGCATCTTCTCGAACATCTTCGTATAGCCATGCAGCGGCATGTACTGGTACTGGTCGGTGAAGTACCGGTCGTCGCGGTTGGTCCGGGTCGGAATGCGTGACGTTACCATTTTGTCCAGCTCCGACGGATCGAGACCCCATTGCTTCCGGGTATAGCCCCGGAAGAATTTCTCGTACAGATCGCGGCCTACCTGGCTTACCACCACGTCTTCCGACGTCCGGATTTTATCAACCTGCTCCCCAACTGTTTTGAAATACTCTTCCAGTTCTTCGGACGTGAAGTTGTAGCCGTACAGTTTGTTGACGGTATCCAGATTAATGGGAATTGGCAGCAATTTGCCGTCGACGGACGCTAACACCCGGTGCTCATAAGGGCGCCACTCGGTAAACTGCGAGAGGTAAGCAAAGACATCGGGCGAATTGGTATGGAAGATATGCGGCCCGTATAAGTGAATCAGAATACCATCTTCGTTGTAATAATCGTAAGCGTTACCGCCAATATGAGGACGTTTGTCAATAAGAAGTACTTTTTTGCCAGACTGACTGGCCAGGCGCTCCGCCAACACACTACCGGCATAACCGGCACCCACAATTGCAAAATCAAAATGCATAGATTTGAGGATCGTCTTTTTTGTAAATGAGTTGATAAAATAAGCAATTTATCCCCGTTTTGTTTCAAGTATATATCCAACGGGCCGGAGTACCAAATTCCTACTCTCCCACCCCTGCTGATCAACCGAAACAGACGCCAGGCCTGTTGATAACTTCATATCAGAAAAGGTATACTCCATAAACAAATTATCCAGTAAATCTGTTAATTTTCCACCAAACAGATAGAGCAAGATTACATGAAGAAAACCGCTTGGCACAACATCCACCAGCGATTACAGAAGGGCCATTGCCTCAGTACGGCGTAGCAGCCACAAACTCAGGGAGCATTTAATCGTTTTCAGACTACTCAACAACCGAAAAGGAGGAATCATAATACATCAGTCATCTCATAGTCTCATCTATCTGGTTCGCCTGTGAAGAGTCAGGTATCTTTCAGGCTATCGTAGCTCAGGCTACCGTCTTTATAGTACAACAAAACCACTCAACATCTTTCGACGAACATGAAGATTCTGGATATACGCTGTCTGAGAGGGCCTAACTATTGGTCTGTCCGGAAGCACAAGCTAATTGCCTTGCGGCTGGACCTTGAGCAGTTAGAGGAAAACCCCACCAATAAAATCGACGGCTTTTACGAACGGCTCCGCCAGCTAATCCCCAGCTTACACAGCCACGAATGCTCGGAAGGGCGGCCCGGCGGCTTCTTCTTCCGCGTAGAGACCGGCACCTGGATGGGGCACGTCATTGAGCATATCGCCCTGGAAATTCAGACGCTGGCGGGAATGTCCTGCGGTTACGGTCGCACCCGGGGTACCGGTGAGCAGGGTATCTACAACGTTATTTTTGAATTTCAGGAAGAACGGGCAGGGCTATACGCAGCCGGTTGCGCCGTTGACATTGCCCAGGCGCTCATTGCCGGCACACCGTACGACATTGACAAAACGATTGCCGCCTTACGCGACATCGGCGATACCCACCGGCTTGGCCCGAGTACATCCGCCATTGTGGAAGCCTGCGTGCACAAAGGGGTACCATTCCGTCGGTTAGACGAAGACTCCCTGGTGCAACTCGGCTACGGTACCCGGCAAAAGCGTATTGTTGCGGCTGTTAGTAATGAAACCAGTTGCATTGCCACCGAGCTGGCTGCGGACAAAAACCTGACCAAAAAGATCCTGGAAAATGCCGGCGTACCGGTACCAGCCGGAGAAGTTATAACCGACCAGTCGGAACTGAAGGAGGTAATTCAGGGGCTGGGATATCCGGTTGTAGTCAAGCCGCTGGACGGCAACCATGGCCGGGGTGTAACAACTAATATTCAGCGGTACGAAGAAGCCGTTAAAGCCTTCCGTTGCGCCAAATCCCACTCCGAACGGGTGGTAGTGGAGCAGTTTATGCAGGGCAATGATTACCGCATTCTGGTGGTCAATTACAAAGTTTATGCCGTTGGTCAGCGGATTCCGGCCTGCGTCACGGGCAACGGTGTGTCAACTATTCAGGAGTTGATTGATGCCGTTAACCTTGATCCACGCCGGGGTGACGGCCATCAGAACCTGCTGACGCGCATTGAAGTGGATGATGCCACAATGTGTATCCTGAAACAACAGCATCTGACACTGGAATCGGTTTTACCCGCCGGTCAGACGCTGTACCTGAAGAAAACGGCCAACCTGAGTACCGGCGGCACCGCCATCGACAAAACCGACGAGATTCATCCCGAAATTACGTTTATGGCGGAGCGGACGGCCCGCATCATCGGCCTCGACATCTGCGGTATCGATCTGATTGCCGAAGACATCAGCCTGCCGCTGAAGCAGGCCAACGCAGCCGTGATCGAAGTAAACGCCGGACCCGGCCTGCGGATGCATACGCACCCTTCAGAAGGAAAGGCCCGCGATGTAGGCAAAGCCATTGCAGATATGCTTTTCCCCGGTGAGCAGAACGGCCGCATACCCATCATTGCCATCACCGGAACCAACGGTAAAACAACAACGACAAGGCTAACGGCCCATATTGTCCGGCAGGCGGGCTTCAGCGTGGGGTACACCACGACCGATGGCGTCTATATCGGCAACTTCCAGATTGAAGAAGGCGACTGTACCGGTTTTGGCAGTTGTAGTAAAGTGTTGATGGACCCTACCGTCGATTTCGCCGTGCTGGAATGTGCGCGGGGTGGGTTGCTGCGGTCGGGGCTGGCCTTCGATCAATGCGATGTAGGCGTGGTGACCAATGTGGCGTCCGACCACCTCGGCCTGAACAACATTCACACGCTGGAGGATCTGGCTCACGTAAAATCGGTAATTCCGGAGACGGTAAAGCCTGATGGCTATACGGTGCTGAATGCCGACAATGACTATACCTACGATATGCGGAACCGGGTAGAATGCCACGTTGCCCTGTTCAGCACCGACCCCAACAGCGAACGTATACAGGCCCACTGCCAGCAGGGCGGTCTCGCAGCCGTGTACGAAAATGGCTTTGTAACGATTCTGAAGGGGAACGAGCGCTTCAGAATCGAACAGGCCACCAACATTCCGCTTTCCTTTGACGGTAAAGCGATATTTATGGTGGAGAACATCCTGGCGGCCAGCCTGGCAGCCTACTGCCAGGGTATCCCAACCGAGACCATTGCGGAGGGGCTGAGAACGTTTGTGCCGTCGGACCAGAACACACCGGGCCGGATGAACCAGTTTACTTTCAACGACTTTACGGTGCTGGTCGACTATGCACACAACCCGCACGGCCTGCTGGCCCTGGGTCACTACATCAAGCAGGTCGGCACCGGCCCGAAAGTAGGGATCATCACCGGCGTAGGCGACCGGCGCGACGAGGACATTATTGAACTGGGGCGGGTGGCTGCCGGGCTGTTCGACGAGATCATCGTTCGGCTGGACGAAGATAGGCGCGGCCGGGAAGCGGATAATATCGTAAACCTGATCAAAACAGGCATTCACGAAGTGACCTCCGAAAAGAGTATCATCTGCATTCCGGATGAACTGAAAGCCATCGACCACGCGATCCGTCACGCCCGGCCGGGTTCGCTGATCGTACACCTGACCGAAAAGGTAGCGAAGTCCGTTGAGATTGTACGGGGCTTTAAAGAACTGGAGGATAGCTATAGCCGGAGTCAGGAAGTCATGGCAACCATTTAATCTGCATAGTTTTATGTTTGCCATTGCTGTTCACGGCGGAGCCGGTGTTATGAACCGGTCTGAATTATCACCTGACAAAGAAAAAGCGATTCATCAGAGCCTGGCAGATGCGGTAGAGGCCGGCTATCAGGTCTTAGCCAAAGGCGGCCCCGCTCTGGATGCCGTGGAGCAGGCGGTGCGGGTCCTGGAAGATGCCGAACATTTCAACGCCGGCCGGGGATCCGTTTTTACGTCCGACGAACGGCACGAAATGGATGCCTCCATTATGGACGGCAAAACGCTGAAAGCGGGTGCGGTGGCCGGGGTAAAAAACGTCCGCAACCCCATCACGCTGGCCCGGACGGTGATGGATAAGTCAGACTATGTCTTGCTGATGGCCCCCGGTGCCGAGGATTTTGCCCGTCAGCACAACCTGCCGTTCGAACCTGACGAGTATTTCTTCACTCAACAGCGGTATCAGGAGCTGAAGAAAAAGCAATCAGGCGAGGGCGACTCCCGAAAAATAGGGACGGTGGGTGCGGTAGCCCTTGACCAGGCCGGTAATGTAGCTGCCGCTACCTCTACCGGTGGTATGACCAACAAGACCTTTGGGCGGCTGGGCGACAGCCCGGTGATTGGGGCGGGCACCTACGCCAATAACCAGGCTTGTGCGGTATCCTGCACCGGCGACGGCGAATACTTTATACGAGCCGTAGCCGCTTACGATGTCTACTGCCTGATGGTGTATAAAGGATTATCACTCCAGGAAGCATGCCGGGTGGTTGTCCACGAAAAGCTCAAGGCAATAGAAGGCGATGGCGGCCTCATCGCCGTCGACCGCGCCGGTAATCTTGAATTGGCATTCAACTCGGAAGGTATGTACCGGGGATGGCGCAACGACCGGGGTGAAGGCGGAACGGCTATATTTTGAAAGTACGCAAACGCGGTCAGGCCGGTGGCAGTCACAACTACCGGCCTGACCACGTTTCTTACCCTTGATCTAATTGGTCGGAAACGTATAACCCAGCGTAAAATCAGCGGCTCCCGACGATTTACCCTGGAAAATACCGCCACCAATCGCCAGGTTCAGGTAGAAATTACGGCGGTACGTGCGCTGAAAGCCCCAGAGCGCTTCTACCCCAAAGCCGCTTCCGTTGCCGATGGGTACCATATCAGACTCCTCCTTCGCCACGGCGGGCAGAACGTACCGGGTCCGGGCCATCAGGTAGTTGCCGGAGTTGTAGCGAATACTTTTCCCTTTCTCCAGCCGGCGCTCGAAGTTATAAAAGTGCCGGGCCCCTACCGTTACAATCGGGTTAATTGTGTATGAAGAGTAGTATTCCGATTTATTGGGTTCTGCTTTGACTTCCTTCACTTTGCTGTAAGTAGTCATCCGCACCTCCGACACCAGTGTGGTGCGATTGCCCAGGCGCAGTTCATGGATAATGCCCGGTGCAATAAAGGCAGCCCGCCAGACGCTTTTTACGACGCCCGGTTGTGGCGTATCCTGCCCAAAAGTAAGGGCAGGAATGAATAACAGTAAAGCCAGTAAAGTTTTCATACCCTTTGTAGTTTTGATTTCGTATCAAATTTACTACCCGATATGCTGCACTGTTATGACAGCCATAGCCTCACCGGCTGATTTTTCTCAGCAGGTAATTAAAGTAATGACAAAAGGTTACGAAATCTTTTTGCCGCGCAGGGTAAAGTTGTTACCGTGGACGAGCATATGCACCAGCAGGTTTTCAATAAACATATCGTGCCTGACCCCGGCAACCGTCAGGTTAGCCTCTTTGAGGCTTCGGCCATCAATAATGGTCACCAGGCCCGAGCCTATCGTTTCCAGCTTATTTCCTTTGCGGATGATGATGCCGGTATCTTCTTCCAGCCCGATGCCAATATGGGTAGGATTATTGGCTACCGCCACAGCCAGCCGGCGAAAACGGCCCCGCACCAGAAAATGGGTATCGATGATGGCTTCGTGAACCAGACTCAGTCCTTCGTAAAGCGGCACTTCCGGGTTTAAATCAGTAGTCGGCTCAGCACCCGGATAGATCATCAGGTCGGACATGGCCATGGCCCCGGCACTGGTACCGGCAATCACAAAAGGATCCTGCACATAGCGCATATGAATCAGATAGGCAAAGGCGGTATCTTTAAACGCCTTGATCAGGTTGAACTGGTCACCCCCTGAGAACATAATGCCTCCGGCACTGGCAATGCGCTCCAGCATCTTCTCGTCATCGGCCTGCTCTTTGGTGGTAATATGCATTAACCCCACATTCTTGTGGCCTAGTTTCCGGAAAGCCCGGACGTAATTGGGCCCTACCACTTCGGGAATACTTGATGCCGTAGTTACTACCTCGATGGGCGCATCCGGATTGTCGATCTCCTTCACCACCCGGTAAAGGATGCCGGATGTCACGAAATCGTGAATCGTGTCCTGGACGTGTAATGTTTTACGTTTAATCCCTTTATCCTCATTCCCTCCAATTGCAATTAAGGTGCCTTTTACGATCATAGTCCCAGTAAAGCCTTGCCGACCAAACGGTCTGAAGCGATTATAAAAATAGGCGATTCAGAATGTCGCCTGCCATACCTAATGCCCAAACCTATTATTCTAGAAATCAACTTTCCTTCGTGCTTCCTTCACCTCGCCCCGGCGCTTCTTCCCGGCCTTCCGCTCGGCCACCGACGCTTTGGACGGCCGGGTTGGCTTGCGGGGCCTGGGCTTGTCAAAAGCGCTCCTGATCAGCCGGTTAAACTTTTCAATTACTTTCTCCTTATTGTCCAGTTGTGAGCGTTCAGTCTGGTGGTACAGCACCAATTCACCTTCCGTAGTCAGCTTTTTAGCCAGCTTTTCAAATAGAACCGCTTTCTCTTCGTCCGTCAGCAGGGCCGAATCCCGGACGCTGAAGCGCAGTTCCGCTTTGGTTGATACTTTGTTGACATTCTGCCCGCCTTTCCCCCCGCTGCGGGCAAACTGAAACTGCAATTCCGGGTGTAATCGACTGGGGTCTATCATGCCTTTGTATACGTGAACCTGGCGGCAAAACTACAGGATTAGCTACTCAATAAATAATCTACTCGTTCAGTAAACAATCTACGAAAGCGTATGTTCTGGTCTAATACAAAACCGACTCAACGACTATGGCACAAAGTCAATTTGCCACCGCCCTCATCGACGAAACGATCAACACATTCAACGGCAGCGTCACCACCATCTCACCGATGGATGGCATTGCGCTGATCGACAACTGGGTAAGCGCGCTACATAGTGGAGATGCCTCCACCAATCCGGTGGCGAATACCCTGAGCGAACTCAAACTGGAACTACAGAGCGGCAATCCGAAAACGGACCGCATTGAGGATATACTGGACCAACTGGTTGAAGAAACCCGTGGCTTCGCCGACTCGGCCGAAGATAACCAAAGGCCATCGCTCAATATGCTCGCGGCTGCGCTTGATACCTTCCGCAAGCAACTGGCCGGCGAGTCGGGTCCAGCCAATACGGGCGGCAATGCGCCCGGTGGCGGCACGGTATCAGGTATGAGTACCACCTCGGTACGCCAGCCCGGTGCCAATGATGCCGGCAATACCGAGGGCAATGACCAGGATCAGTCCAACGATACCACCTTTATCGACAGCACCCGCAGCGGCACCGTCGATTCACAGACGAACACCAGCAGTACGCCGGGCGGCAATACCGGCGACGAAACCGCCGAGGCCGACGGCAATACCCAGGGCGGTGGCTCCTACGGTTCAGGATACGGTACCGGCAGTACGCAGGAAGAAGGCACCAGCAATTCAGGTACAGAAACCGGAGAATCCAGTGCAACGAAACCCGGCCAGTCGGGCGGGCGTATAGGCGGTCACGGCATTAGCGGTGGCGAGTCGGACGAAGAAACCGGCTCATCGTCCAACTATCCGAGCACCTAGTCAGCCCGGTTAAATACCGGTATTTGACCGTCCGTCTGTTTCCCGGCAAACATCGTCATACCGCTTTAGGTTAATCAATAAATCAGTTTTTGTTATACATACTCAACGATTATATGGCTCATCAACATACGCAGTCAGCCGGCACAACCGCCACGACGCTGATCGATGAAACGATTAAAGCGTTTGACCCGGGCGCTAACGCAGCCACTCCTCAGGAGGGTCTTTCTCTGATAAATGACTGGTTTTCGTCGCTGAAAACGCAACCGTTGGCCGAAGACATGGTCGACATCATGCGCGAATTGCGGGAAGAACTCCAGGGTGGTATGCCAGACAACAAACGGCTGCGCTCACTGCTCGAATCCCTGGCGGACCAGACCGACAAAATTGCTCCGCAGACCGGTGGCGACTATCCATCCCGGCTAACCAGTCTCTCGACTGCGTTGCGCAACTTCGCCGGCCAGCTTTCAACAACAGTTTAAATCTTGTTCCGAGTTTCAGGTTTCATATTCCAGGCGTTAGGGAACTCACCTTAACCTGGAACATGAAACCTGGAACGTAAAACTTCAGATACTATCATGCCTTCAAACGCACTTGAAAATAAGATAATGCTTCGGACGCTCGATTTGATTGAGGGTTCGGAGACCAGCGAAGTAGCTCCGCAGGATGGCGTTTTTCTGGTCGACAACTGGATTAAGGTAGTCGAAGGAAACAACGCAGCCACCATGGTTGAACAGCGGCTGCGGGAGTTGAAGGGGCAACTGCAATTGGCCAATCCCGATCCGGAGCGGATTCGCGGCATTTTGCTCGACCTGTCGGACCACACGGCCCAAATCGGGCAGAGCCGGAACGTAGATGAGAATACGGCGACCGAACTGGAAGAACTGGCCACGGCTATCCGCAAATTTGCTGTTCAACTGTAAGGAACGAGTATGCTGTCACACGAAAAATCGACTGATCTACTGGACGCCACCATGGCTGCGCTGGAGGGAGACCCCTCTTCAGCAGCGCCCCAGGAAAGCAGGGGTCTGTTGGATCAGTGGATAAACGCACTCCGGGAAGGCGAGAATACCAAAGAAGTTGCCGACACGCTGGAACAACTCAAAGGTCAACTAACAACCGATCAGCCGAATCCGGACGAACTGTACCAGACGCTTAAGAATCTGGTCGACAAAACTAAGTTCTTAAGCACGGAGGTTGGCCCGGAAGGCGACTTGTTTACCCGCCTGGAGGGATTAGTTACTGCGCTTCAGCAGTTCAGTGATAAACTCGCAAACTCAGACGCAAATCAGTAACGAAACGCACACGTACCGTTAACATCCATTCACAAAACCCAGAACCTGTATGGAAACCGTTGAACGAGCTGAACATATGCTGGTAGACACCCTGGGTGCCTTTCAGCACGGTACAGAAACGAAGCTGCTATCTGAAAGTCACGGTAAACTCCTGATTGAAGGATGGCTGAACGCCCTGGACGGTAATCTTAACCTGGCTGTCGTCCGGAATACGTTACGGGAATTACGGGACGAACTTAAGAAGCCATCGCCCAACAATAGTGTCATTCACGGCATCCTGGTTAGTCTGGCCAGTCAGGCGCACGAGGCTGCCCGTACGGCTGACACGGAGGAGGTCTGGGCGGCCCGGCTGGAGGAGTTATCGGTGGCTTTGTACCATTTCAGCAGAAACTTTTAATCGCTATGGCCACGCATCAAGAAGCTAATAATTCGGTACAGTCGACACTGGACACCCTCAGACGGGGTGCACAGGGAGATCGTCAGACCGGGGGAATCGACCAATGGCAGGAAATACTCCGCAGCCATGACAAGACGGGCGATGTCTCCCGTTCGCTGGATAACCTGATGAAACAGTTACAGCAGGAGAATCCAAAGGCTGAAGAAATCCAGACGCAGATGGAAGCTCTGGCTCAGGAGCTTCGACTTTTGAGTACCCGAACCGATCTGGGCAGCAATCTGCACGACCAGTTGGGCGAAATGGCGGTTGCCCTGCGCAATGCCAGTATTCAGCTC
Source organism: Nibrella saemangeumensis (assembly GCF_039541915.1). Classification (NCBI taxonomy): domain Bacteria; kingdom Pseudomonadati; phylum Bacteroidota; class Cytophagia; order Cytophagales; family Spirosomataceae; genus Nibrella; species Nibrella saemangeumensis. Next base: position 138,509 of record NZ_BAABHD010000010.1, on the reverse strand, counting down.
AACCAGCATTCGGATACCAACCAGCCCAAGGCCAGCTAAGCCGGTCATGTACAGAACCAGTAGAAAAGATGATGCTCGTAAGAGGGCGTCATCTTTTTTATTCGGTGTACCTTTGCTGTAAGTCGGCTGATCAACCATACCAGCCGACCGGGAATCCTCATGATTGTAACCCTCACGTTAAATCCCACCGTTGATACCAGCACTACCATTGACCGTATAGCGGCCGACCACAAGCTCCGCTGCGCCAGTCCCCGCTACGATGCCGGCGGTGGTGGTATCAATGTCTCCAAGGCCATCCGGCGGTTAGACGGTGAATCGCTGGCCCTCTTTACCTCAGGCGGAGCCATGGGCCTGATGCTCCAGGAGCTTGTTGAGAAGGAAGGTATTGAACATCAGATTATCGGCATTGAAGGGCTAACCCGCGAAAATTTCATCATCACCGAAACGTCCACCAATCACCAGTTCCGGTTTGGAATGCCCGGCCCCACGCTCACCCATGCCGAAGCCGAAGCCTGCCTGGCCGCGCTGGAGAACCTTCCCGCCAAACCCGATTACATTGTAGCCAGCGGCAGTCTCCCCCCTGGTATCTCCGAAGACTTCTACGCCATTGTCGCCCGGCAGGCAAAAAAACTAAATGCCCGTTTTATCCTGGACACATCGGGCGAACCCCTGAGAGCGGCCGCCAACGAAGGCGTTTTCCTGCTGAAGCCCAACCTGGGCGAACTCTCCAGAATGGCCGGTGTCGAAACACTTGAAATGAGCGATGTCGACGATGCCGCTATGGAAATCATCAACCGGGGCGACTGCGAGGTGGTTGTGGTTTCGCTCGGGCCGGGCGGTGCCATGCTTGTCACCAGAGACTCCTACGAACATGTACATACGCCAACGGTCCGCAAGCAAAGCACGGTCGGTGCGGGTGACAGCATGGTCGGCGGTATGGTGTATGCCTTGTCACAGGGCCAGTCGTTCAGCGAAATGGTCCGGCTGGGGGTAGCCTGCGGCACGGCCGCTACCATGAACCCCGGCACCGAACTCTTTAAGAAGCCCGACGTTGACCGGCTATTAAACTGGATAAATAACCATTAATGTACGAACCTGGGGGACAAAGCCGCCGTGACGGATCACCACAGGTTCGTTGCTTACGGAATCGTCTGATTCCAGTAGACAAGTACGTTTAGGGTAGCCCGGCCGGAGGCAATGAGATCCAGGTCGCCGTCGCCGTCGAGGTCGGCGGCCTGGAGGTCTTCGCAGGCCATCATCACGCTGTCATCCAGCACCTGCTCCTGCCAGCTGCCATTGGCCTGCGGAACAAACAGACGGACACCTATTTTTTTATCAGCGTTGGGATTCCGCCAGCCGACGGCAATCTGATCTTTGCCCATACGCAGGAAATCCTCAACCACAATGGCGTGTCCCTGGTTCATCTTATCCGTCAGCGTAATCGGGTTGCTTTGGTACACGACCAGTTTATTGCCGTGCATGGGCTCCACGGCCGCCACCAGATTGGGTTTGCCGCGCCGGATCTCTCCAATGCCGTCCCCTTTACCGACCCACTCGCCGGTATCCTGCCACCGACCGTTGCGCCAGGCCACGATCTTGCCCCCTTCTTTGCTGCCGATGACCATACGGGTCTGTGGCCCGTCTTCCCAAATCTCAAAGTTATGGGTCACATGCAAGGTAGAGTCCACGAGGCTGGTTTTCCAGGGACCACGCTGATTCTTCGGAAAGTCGTAAGCCAGGATCTTTACGCCTTTGCCTTCACCGTTTTTGTTTCCGCGCCCGTGCAGCGGTACCACAATGAGCTGATAGCGATTGTTGGCCACCTTAGCCCACTTCATGCGGTGGGTAGTTACCTCATGATGCAGCCGCACCGGCTCCCAGGTTTGGGTAGGGTCTTTCGGGCGAATAAGATAAAACACCGCCCCCGATTTGGTGGTATCGTTGGTTTCGGCGGGGTTCCAGCCGGCCCCCACGGCTACTTCCACTTTACCGTCACCGTCGATGTCGCGGGCCGCAATACAGACATTGTCTTCGGGGGTCAGGTTGCTGGCCATGACGTGGCGCTTCCACGACTCGCCGGTTTTGCTGCCGGGATTGCGGTACCAGACAATCTCTTTCTGATCGGCCATCAGAATATCCGGCTTCCGGTCACCGTCGACATCCCCAATGGCCAGACCATAACCTATGTCTATCTGGTTATCAATGACCTGGATTTTAAACGTTGGACTTTGGGCGAGTGCCGGGCCGGCCACACAGACCAGCAGGAACAGAATCTTTTTCATATGCAGGTTAGGAATAGCAGCTAATACATTGACCGAACCGGGCGTTCGCCCCAGTTGCAGATCAAACGTAACCTATTTCAGCTTTTTGCGCAAGTCATCGATCACCTTCCGTGTTTCATCAATGCGGGTTTTCAGCGCTTTGCGGTAGTACCACGCCTGAAACTCCGGTTTCTGTTGGTCTTTCTCCAACTCCTGCTCCAGTTCGGTGAGGTACTGTTCGCTCAGGGTCAGGTAGCGCTCAGTTGTCTCAGGATTATGAAAACCTCCCCCATCGACCGTCACGTACACCGGTGTGGTGTGGGCAGCCTGCTGCGGTCCGGCAATGCACCGGGCGGCAATCCACATGCCGTGTTGCAGATTCGTCTGGTCCAGTGTTAAGGTCAGATGTTCCGATGACTGACCCGCCTGCCCTTTTGTTACCCGCCCCAGCACCTTATCGTGGCCGATAATCTCCAGTGCCTCCAGCGGCACCTGCGACGAATGGCCATAAGCGTGAGCCGTGATGGTGATATTACCGCCGGCTTTTACATTCAGTCGGTCGCCGGGTATGGCACTGTTTACTTTTAATTCCAATATGGGACCGCTGGATACGAAGGTGTGACCGGCAGCCAAACCAGCCTTCCAGTTCTGGTAGCTAAAAGGTCCATTCAGGTAGGTATAAAACCGGGCGTTGCCGATGCGGGCCGTGCGCTCGGGGGGGCCATGTTCGTGGTCGTGGCCGCACCAGGGGAAATCAGAACCGGCGGTGGCCGTCAGTGGTATACCCAGATCCAGCATGTGGTAGTAATGATCCGTCCGTAGCGGCTGCTCCGACACGCAGAATTGCAACAGTTCCAGCATGTCGACCTTACCCCGCAAACCATCCAGCACCAGACCGCGATAGCCGTGAAAGCTTTCGGCCTGGTGCGCGTACCCTGTTACACCACCCAGTTTATGAATCTGATCGAACACTTTGTCGTACAGGTAGTACTCGTCCCGATAGCGCACCCGGTCCGAGGCTCCGATCCCTACGGCATGACCCACTTCGGGTGTACGTGGGTCTTCCTGGCCGGAGGTCAGCAGATAATCGCCTGTTTGGTAAACGCCCTTTTCTCCCCAGGCATATTGGGGATAATACGTCTCCCAGAAATCGCCCATCCGCAGCAGCACGCCCACCCGGAGGTCTTCGGCCTGTATCCAGTTTATCAGCAGCGGGTCTTCGCGGGGGGAACGCCGGATATGGATATGCCCATCGGCCGAGTACCAGCCCCGTTCGGCCGTGTTAATCCAGCGTGCTATTTTGTATGTCTTCTTCAGCGCTTTTCCGGCTTGGATGACTAACTCATGCGCTTGGTCCAGGTACTCTGGTCCTTTCGAGATAGCGAGCTGATAGCGTCCCGGTGGCAGCGACAACGTAAACGTACCGGGTACGTAGAACGCACTATCCGGTTGAAAACCGTAGCCGTCGGCGTGGTCCCAAAGGCCATACATCACCGCTGCGGCTTCGGGCGGCAACTGAGCTACCGGCCGGTCAGCCTGGGTAAGTCGCACCCGCACCGGCGTAGGTTTACCCGTACCGGCATCGGCTATCGTTACTTCCAAACGACCTGGTTTAGTGGACTGTGCTTCGGCTGAAAAGAAACAGACAACCACTCCGGCAAACGCCCATAGCAAATTCAGTAAAAATGTTTTTTGACTAACCATGGTCGATCATCGGCTGATGGTCACCCGCTCCCCCAACTGCAACACCCGGCAAGGTGTGCCGTATTGCGTACAGGCCTGCACAAAGTCGGCCGGGTCGGCGGTGTTGAAAGCGAACATATCGTAGTGGTGCGGTATCACCAGCCTGGCGCCAATTTCATTACCCAGGCGGGCGGCTTCGTCGGCATTCAGGTTACCAGCAACGCGCCGTTCGGGTTTGTTACCGTTGATGGGCAGAAAAGCCACATCAACCTGAAAGGGTTTGAGAATGTCGACCATACCTTCGTACCAGAGCGTATCGCCGGAGTGGTAAACGGTGTACGGACCAACCTCCACGACAAAGCCCATAAACTTACATCGACCCTGTTCGTCGCGTTCCAGTTCGTTATGAGCCGCCGGCACGCCGTGTACGGTAACGCCCTTAATACTCATCTGCTCGGTATCATTCAGGCCAACGGGAAAGTCATTAGTACAATGCAGCCGGTCAACAACAAACGCCCGGTTCGCTTCCGGAATGATGAATCCGGCCTGCGGACTGGCGTCGAACAGCGGCAGCAGCGTTTCGGCATCCAGGTGATCGGTATGGTTGTGACTGGAGGTAACCACATCGACCATTGTCAGCCGGGCCGGATCGATTACCCGCTCCGACAGACGGACGTGCGGTTTGTCGGTGTGCGCGTATTTATTAGTCAGCGAATCGGAAAGGTACGGGTCAAACAGGATTTGGATACCGGCGTACTGGAGCAGAAAACCGCTCTGACCCAGCCACCAGATATGAAGAGCCTCCGGCTGGGCCAGAGCCGCTTCAATATCGGCTAGTAGCGCGTCGTCCTTTTGGAAGGCAGGAACTAACTGGCTCATGCAAAAATTGGTAGTTTTGTAGGCCAATACTATTCAGAACTATGCTAACTGTCAAAGAAGCAGCCCAAAAAGCGCTGGAATTTTACGAATACATTTATCCAAATATAGAGGGAGCATTAATTGAAGAAATTGAGATGGATGAATCTCAGAGTTTCTGGCTAATTACGCTTAGCTTTCCGGTTACGGCAGAGCAGGGCTCCACGCTAGCTATGTTCGGTAAACAGGCAGATAGACGATACAAAACGTTCAAAATAGACGCCAATAGCGGAAATGTAGTTTCAATGAAGATTCGGGAGCTACAAAGATGACCAGTCAGGACCTCCGCCGAATGGCAGGCGTACTGATTGATACCAATCTTCTGGTTCTCTACTCTGTTGGTTCATATGATAAAAAACGAATTGAAGAGAACAAACGTACCCGCGCCTACACTCCTCAGGACTTTGATTTGTTAATCCGCTTCCTTGCGCTCTTTTCAAAAGTCGTTACCACGCCAAACATTTTAACGGAAGCAAGTAATTTACTAGAAGGGACCTCCTACCAGTATGGACCGCTCCTATCTTACTTTCCACAACAGATTCAAATAGTAGAAGAAAAGTACCTGCTTAGCCATTCCACGATGCAGGCAAACCTTAAAATTTTCACCAGATTTGGTTTGAGCGACACTGTCTCCTATGAATTAGCCAAACAGCAATACCTTGTGCTGACCGACGACCTCGACTTTTGTTATTACTTGCAGGGCAATAACCTTCCGGCTCTAAATTTTAACAACCTACGGACAGACTATCTATTAAGCTAAAGCTCCGTTATCTTCTCCGCCGAAAACGCTACTGGTTTATCGGCAAACAGCACTTTGGTAGCCGCCCAAGTAGTCCGGAACAATTCTGATTGCCGGTAGGCCTCCAGCTCGTCTGCCGATTCCCAAAGGCTGTAGGTCATCCGCACATTCGGTTTATCTATATCCTGCAACAATTCCAGATGACGGCAACCTGGAAAGGTTCGGATTCTGTCTTTCGACTGGTTAAAAATAACCATGAATTCGTCGAGTTTATCAGGCTGAAACGTCATGCGGACAATACGGATGAGCATGAGAGGAATGAGGAAGTTTAGCGTTAGCGGAAGACATCCGGCGGTGATGAGTGGACTGGTGCGTTATAAAGCCACAGCTCTTCATGGCAAATTCAATCCCTTATGTCTTCGCGGGTAGTGTTGGGTACTTCGAGAATCAGGTCAGGACCGTACATGGATGCGGGAGTCTGGTAGCCGGGTTTCCAGTGACCATCCAGCACGTTTCGGGTAATGCGCAAAGCCGCTATGGCGGTCAGGGTGTACCCCTCTGGTCCCTCCAGCCGGGCCTGCACACTGACACCCTGGCTGTTCCAGGCTTTTCCCCACACCAGCGACCGGGCTTTCTGACGCACCTGTTCGTTGGGGCCGGTTAGCGATTTGTCGATGCGCCGTTGGGCAAATCGCTTAAACCAGGGGCTCCCCAGCAGCCAGCTCAGGTAATTCGACAGCTTTGCCGCCCGGATCATGGCGGGCGGAGTCGCCATATAGGTCTCAATGTTCGGAATACGGGTAGTGTAGTAGGCCGTCGATAAGTCACCCCAGGGAATGGTCATGCACATCAGCATTTTGCCGGCTTCAAACGGCACGTGCAGGGTCTTGTGGGCAACAGGTACCGTGACTAGCTTTCCATCTTTGCGGACCATACCTCCCACACCCAGATTTTCGAGTACGGTTGAGGCTGTGCCATGCGACACCTCCCCATCCTGATTATTAATCGCCAGTTGCAGGTGCGTGGCATCCGGCAGCCGCTGCTTCAAATACAACGCCAGACAATCCGTAGGCACCACATCAAAGCCGACGCCCGACATCAGCATGATGTTCTTATCTGTAGCTTGTTGGTGCAACGCTACCCCCTGCTCAAAGACCGGAATTTCACCGGTAATATCCAGGTAATGCGTTCCCGTACGCAGGCAGGCCTGTTGCATCGGCAACGCGGTACGGATAAAAGGGCCGGCACAATGAAGTACCACGGGCACATCCTGAAGTATGGCATCAAGCGCACCTGAATCCTGCAAATCAGCAATCCGATACGGTAACCCATACCGTTCCGCCAGCGGTTTAATTTTCTCCGCACTCCGCCCGGCCAGTATAAGGTTTACGCCGTAGGATCCAGCCAGATCAATGATCAGGCCAGCCGTGTAGCCATTAGCACCGTAGAGCAGGACTTCAGCCATGAGGAGTTAAGAATTAATAGTTAAGACGGGTCCGTCCGGCAGTTATGAGTTTAGCGTTAGGAGTTACGAGTTATCCTTTTTTACCTTTGCCCACCGGAAGAACCAGGGTATTCCGGCCTCTTATCTCATCACTCTTAAACTCTAATTTAGAAAATGCAATATAGAACTTTTGGTCGTACCGGCTGGCAAGTAAGCGAAATTGGTTACGGTATGTGGGGGCTGGCGGGCTGGACCGGCTCCGATCAGGATGAAGTGTACAAAGCGCTGGAACTATCCGTAGAACGCGGCTGCAATTTTTTCGACACGGCCTGGGCCTACGGCGATGGTGTCAGCGAACAAATCCTGCGCGACTTGCTGAAGCGCCATGCCGGCAAGCGGCTGTATGCTGCTACCAAAATTCCACCTAAAAATCGGAAATGGCCGTCGAAGCCCCAGTTTTCGCTGGACGAGGTGTTTCCCGCTGATTACATCGTGGAATACACAGAAAAAAGCCTGAAGAATTTAGGCGTCGAAACCATCGACCTGCAACAGTTTCACGTCTGGGAAGACGGCTGGGCCGACCGCGATGAGTGGAAAGAAGCGGTGACTAAACTGACGCAGGAAGGCAAAGTCCGGGCGTGGGGTATCAGCGTCAACCGCTGGGAGCCGGATAACTGTCTGAACACGCTCCGCACCAACCTGATCGATGCCGTACAGGTGATCTACAACATCTTCGACCAGAACCCCGGAGATAACCTCTTCCCGCTCTGCCGCGAGATGAACATCGGCATTATCGCCCGCGTACCCTTCGATGAGGGCACACTGACCGGCACCCTAACCAAAGAAACGACGTTCCCCGCTGATGACTGGCGCTCGACCTACTTTGTCCCCGAGAACCTTAACGCCAGCGTTGACCATGCCGACGCCCTGAAGCCGCTGATTCCGCAGGGAATGACTATGGCCGAACTAGCGCTCCGATTCATCCTGAGCAATCCGGATGTGCATACGACCATCCCCGGCATGCGCAAAATCCGCAACGTCGAAGCCAACACCGCCACCAGCGACGGCAAAGGTCTTCCCGAGGAATTATTGGAAGAACTCAAAGGCCATCGCTGGGACCGAACCCCGACGGAGTGGAGCCAGTAGTTAGTAAGCAGCAGGCAGTTCTCAGTGGGCATATTGAGACGGTATTTTCTGCCTACTGAGATCTGCCTGCTGCTTACTTTAATAAGTACCCCGGCACTTCAACCCCCTCCCGCAGATTCGGGTCAGGAATGGGTGCGTGATAGGTCGTAGAAAGAGGTACAACGCCGGCCCAGTGGGGCAGATCAATATCTTCGGGATCATCGTTGACCCCGCCAGTGCGGATTTTGGCGGAAGCCTCTTCGATAGGTATGGCAATGACCATCGTTTTCTTCATTTCACTGGTGTTGGGCTGGCGCACGTCGGCCCAACGGCCGGGTACCAGATGCTCCGTAATGCGCTCCAAAGCCAGCCACCGCTCTTCTTCATCGGCCACCAATTGCGTTTTTCCAAACGCCACCACCGACCGGTAGTTTACAGAGTGGCTAAACGCGGAGCGGGCCAGCACCAGCCCATCAATCATTGTGACCGACACGCAAACATCTATGCCTTTGGCCAATTCCCGGAAGAAATGGCTGCCGACCGAACCGTGGATGTAGACCGTGTCGTCAATCCGGCAGTAAGCAGTCGGGATGGTGAATGGCTGCCCGTTCAGGACGTAGCTGACATGGCAGACGAGACCCTGATCCAGGATTGGGTAAATGGTTGTTGTGTCGTGAGAGCCGCGCTTAGGCAGACGGCTGAGTTTGGTGCGGGCGGTGAGCATGGAGAATAGTTGTTTTTACCTCCACAAATTTATTTCTTTACTGGACTACTGTAGGCTACCAGTTTTTATATAGCTAGTAGTCCAGATTATGCTTCCGTATAAAACACTTATTTTGCTGGATCGTCAGGCATCTACCTCGTTATCAACCCAAATTGGTAATGCGCTGATCCGTCACATCCGGCAAGGGGTACTGCCGGCCAACACCAAACTGCCCGGTAGCCGGGCTCTGGCCGAACTACTGGAGGTCCACCGCAAAACGGTCATTGCGGCTTACGATGACCTGACGGCACAGGGATGGCTCATCCAAAACCCAGCCCAGGGCACATTTGTCAGCAGTCAGTTACCGGACGTTACACCAAGGCCTATCGCCGAATCGCCTAAGCCGGGCCTGGCGCACCAAACCGGTTATTCATTTAAGCAGCAGAAGCATTTAGCGATTCCGGTCCTTAAACCCAGTTCAGCACTGACCTTCGACGATGGTTTTCCGGATGTGCGGCTGGCTCCTGTCGAGCAGTTGGCGCGCAACTACCGCAACATCCTGAAGCGGGGGTTTCAGAATCACCTACTGAATTATGCCGATACCAACGGTAGTTTCTTTTTCCGGCAGCAACTCGCCCGCTACCTTCAAGACAGCCGTGGGATTCCGGCCACGCCCGAGCATATTTTCACAACTCGCGGCAGTGTTATGGCAATTTACCTGCTGGCGCAGGTCCTGCTCACGCCCGGCGATGTAGTAGCCGTTGGGCAGACTAATTACCGGACGGCTAATCTGATTTTTATAGAACGGGGGACTACCCTCCTGCCAATCCCGGTGGATAATCAAGGCATCGATGTCGAGGCTTTAGCGGAACAATGCCGTCGACAGCCCGTCCGGATGGTGTACGTCACTCCGCACCACCATCATCCCACCACCGTTACGCTCAGCGCCGAGCGCCGGGTACGACTGTTGCAACTGGCGGAGGAATTTGGCTTTATCGTGCTGGAAGATGATTATGACTACGACTTCCACTACGCCAGCAGCCCGATTCTGCCATTAGCCAGCGCCGACTCGGCCGGTATGGTCGTCTATGTAGGCTCTTTTACCAAATCCATAGCCCCCGCCTTCCGGGTTGGGTACGTGGTCGCTCCGCCCAATCTGATCGAGGAACTTGGCTACCGGCGGCGCATCATCGACCGGCAGGGGGATACGGTTCTGGAGCAGGCCATTGCCGAAATGCTGGCGGAAGGTGATATTCAGCGACACCTCAAAAAAGCACAGAAGGTATACCACCAACGGCGGGATACCTTCAGCCAATTATTACGAGAAAATCTTGGTGATCGGGTGTCCTTCACCCTACCCGACGGCGGTCTGGCGGTTTGGGCGAAGTTTGCCCCTGATGTTAACCTCCCCGCTCTAGCCGCCCGTTGCCACCAACAAGGCCTGTCCATTAGCGACGGCCGCTTCTACCAACCTGACCAGCCGACCGTTCACCACACCCGGCTCGGCTTTGCCTCCCGAACTCCGGAGGAGATGCAGCGGGGTGTAGAGGTTTTAAAGTGGGCAGTAAGCAGTTATCAGTAAGCAGAAAATCGTATCATAACGCCGCTCCCCAAGTCTGCCTATTTAGAACTGCACACACTGCCTACTAATAATCCTGTTCCAGCGGATGAATCATCAGTTCGTCAATAACCACGTGGGTAGGTTGGGAGACGATGTAGTACAGCGCGTTGGCCATGTCTTTTTCCTTCAGCCAGTTTTGCGACGTTTCGTGGCCCTGTCCCTTAGCGTGAAAATGTGAATCGACGAGACCAGAATAAACACCACTGACTTTTATACCCAACGGACGAACCTCTTTCCGGAGAGCGCCCATAAAGGCCTCCTGGGCATACTTACTGGCAGTGTAGAGCGAGCCGCCCGCAAAGGTCCGCTTCGCTACGTCGGAGGCTACCACGATAATATGGCCTTCACCCTGCTCCTTCATAGCCGGCAAAGCGGCTTTGGTCAGCAGGAACGTACCTTTTACGTTGGTCGCCATCAGGGCATCCCACTCCTCAACGGTCAGTTCGTCTACATTCTTGAAGACCCCATAACCTGCATTATTAATCACAACGTCAATACGACCAAAGCGGTCCAGCGCCGTCTGCACCACCTGCTGCATATCCGCTTCGCTGGCAACATCGCCTGCTACGGCCACAATGCGGCCGCCCGATTGTTCTTCCAGCGTTTTCAACTCATCGGCACTCCGGGCCGTAGCTACTACCCTAGCCCCTTTTTCGGCTAACAGCAATGCTGTTGCCCGGCCAATGCCACGCGATGCACCGGAAATAATAATTACTTTACTTTCCAAATTCATTGTAAACTCTAGTTTAATTCAGCAAAGAAACGCAAAGCTGCTGTATGGTTACGGGTTATATGGCTTACCCCGTGAAACTCACCATAACCAGCACCACAATGGCGATAACGACCAGCGATCCGATCACATCCACGGCCGAGTAGGTAGCCCGGTTGGCCGCTTTTTGTTCCTCAGACAAAGACCCGAACGTCAGCCCTCTGACCTGCTCCTCTGTTGGTGCCGGAGTAAGCATACTTACCGTTACACAAACAATCACGCAGAACAGGAAAAACCAGGCGGCAAAGGTCAGGAAGTTGATACTGCCGAAGGCGGACAAAAAGCCATCAGGATCCAGGGAGCTGCGGCTCAGTTCTGAAACCAGTCGCACAGCTGCCACCAGCAGACCAATGATCAGCGTTGCCATAGCGCCCTGGCTGTTGATTCGCTTGAAGAAGATGCCCAGCAGAAACACCGCCGTAATGGGCGGAGCAATATACGACTGCACTGATTGCAGATACTCGTACAGCACGCCCGAGATATTCTGCATGATGGGAATCCAGGCAATACCCAGGAGCACAACAAAACCCGTAGCTACCCGGCCTACATTCACTAGTCGCGATTCCGGCGCATCCGGACGCAGCTTTTTGTAAATATCAACGGTAAACAGGGTAGAACAGGAATTAAAAATCGACGCCAGCGAGCTCATCAGCGCGGCCATCAGACCAGCCGCGACCAGCCCCCGCAAACCAGCCGGCATTTTGTTCATTAGCAGCGATGCAAAGGCCTGGTCGGGTGAATCCCAGCTCAGCTCACCTTTATTCTTCAGCGCCAGCGCCACAATACCGGGTATCAGAAAAAGAAATATCGGCAGCAGTTTCAGCAGACCACCGAAGATGGTACCGCGCCGGCCCTGCTGAATATTCCGGGCTGCCAACACCCGCTGCACAATGTACTGATCGGTACACCAGTACCACGTACCGACAATGGTGCTGGTCAGCACCAGCGGTAACCACGGAAAATCCGGATCGGAATTGGGCCGCCACATATTCAGGTAACCAGCGGGTAAGGCCTCCTTCACCCCGCTCCAGCCACCGGCCGACTGCACCCCGACGATCGTCAGCGTAGCCGCGCCAATCACCAGAATCACGGTCTGAATAGCTTCCGTATAAGCTACCGCCCGCATCCCCCCAAGAACCGTGTAGATACCCGTTAAGATAACGGTAATCAGCGCGCCAAACCAGAAATCGATGTTCAGTAGCGACGAGATCACAATACCACCGGCGTAGACCGTTACCGACACTTTGGTGAGGACGTAAGCCAGCAACGAAAAGATACTCAGGAACCAGCGGGTACTCGCGTTGAACCGGCGTTCCAGAAACTCGGGCATGGTAAATACCCCGCTACGGTAATAAAACGGCAGAAACACCCAGCCCAGGGTAATCACCAGCCAGGCATGGAGCTCGTAAATGAGCATGGGGATTTTTCCTCCGGCTCCGGCTCCGGCCAGTCCCACTACGTGTTCGGACCCAATGTTTGAGGCAAAAATAGACGCGCCGACTACAAACCAGCCCAGGTTTCGACCAGCAAGGAAGTAATCTTCAGTGTTTGATTGTTTGCGGGTTACAACCCAAACGGCAACAGCGGTTAGTATTAGGAAATAGGCTCCGATAACAACCCAGTCAAGGGTAGAAAATTGATTCATAGCATATATTTTCTTTGGGGTCCGAAATTACGTACAAAAGATTAATCTGATAATCCACTCTCTTTATAAATAATTGAGGAAAGACTTCCGGCCCGTCACCATACCCGGCTGGCAATAGCGTTGATCAGCATATTGATGAGCAGCGCGAGAAAAAACGAAAGGGCTACCGAAAAGACGGGGAGGAAAAATGCCTGTAGAAAGAAAAACGTGGTAAAGCCCAGCACCCCAATGAGCAGCCCCCGCAGGATCAGGATGGCGGCTCCGCTGCCCTGCAGGTGGTGCGTGAAGATTGCCAGCACGGAGGTCATAATGGGAAAGGGCGTCAGTATTCCGCTCCAGGCCGGTCCCAGCGTGTTGGCCAGCCACGTAACCGCTACCACAAACAGCGTGGCCACCAGCATCCGGAGCGGAATATCAAAAGGTAGCCGCCGGACCGGAGCCGATCGAAGGTGTGCCTTTGGAAAGTATCGGAGCGCCAGCACCGCGCTACTCATTGCCAGACCGTAACTTACCGGCAGGCTAATGTCAAAAAAGTTGATAAGCCAGGCCACGCCCACATAAACCAGATAGGAAATGGATACCGTGACCGGCCACTGCCGGGCTGGGGCCAGTCGGGCGTAGGTATACGTAAAGCAGACCCAGGCAATTATGCCCGTCAGGATGCCATGTACCGACTGAATACCAAACGCTTTGCCCTGCTCCAGAATAAAAAACAGCAGGATTGGCCCTGCCACCCACGGCAGACTGGCAATCAGTCCACCCACTTTGTTGCCCCACCGACGGCTGACCAGCGTTACCAGGCCAATCGCCAGGGGCATCAGGGTAATTTTAAATAAAAATGGATTCATTAAAAAAGCGCTTCGCCCATCCGCAAGAGCCTGCCGGATGGGCGAAGGTACGCATATCAGCCATTAAACGCCACTGTTACCGGGCAGCTACCGGCTTGGGCAACTCCTTCACAATTTTGGCAACCACACGCTGGTAGCGGGTTAAGGCCGGTGTGCGGGAATCCGTTACTTCGAGAATAATATGGATCGTTTGCCAGAGAGGAGCATCTTCGGGTAGATAGAAATACGCTTTCGGTTTATCGGCGTTCACAATTCGTATTTTCTTCTCATACCCATCTACCTCCTCGTACTGCCACCACCGGTAGGTGAGGGCATCCCCGTCGGGGTCGGTGGCCGAAGCGCTGAGGTTAACCCGCCCGCCGGGCTTCACCAGCACGTCCGGTTCATGCGTCAGCGTCACCACCGGCGGATGATTGGCTTCTTTATAGTCCTGCACGCACCAGTCGGCCCGGGCGGCAAAGTCGTTCTGGATGGCGTTGATCCAGCGGGTCTGCGGATAGGCGGTATCCTCCTGCTTGGTGTAGGGGTTAAGATCGGCTACAGCTTTGCCGTCTTCCCAGCGGAATTTGTTCTTTGGCGAGCGCAACAGCCGTCCACCCCACCCGCCAAAGGCCGGGTTCTCCAGGCTGCGCAAGCCAACATCGAGCAACGAAAGAAAAGCCGGTGAATCCCCTTCGGAGAGGAAGTCATACTGACTCCGTCCGGCTTTTTCGGCTTCTTCCATACTCCCCTGCGTGTGCTCCTGATCATTGAGCACCTGCTCACCATCACCCCATAAATAATACCCTTCCAGCAGTGGGCCATGCTTGAACTTTATGTTTTCGGCAAACCATTTACCACTCAGCGAAGCCTGTAGTTCGGCCGGTACGGTCTTGGGCCAGCCATAGGCCAGGCTCCCGAACTGAGTGGTATTATACATGACCTTTATCTGCGGCCAGTTCGGAGCAATGTATTTCCGATACGTAGCATCCTGGTCGAGAATCGTGTAGAGAACGGCTTTACCAGATACCTTTTTGGCTATTTCCGGCCACTCGGGTTTACCCTTATACTCTTCCTCAATGGATTTTAAGGCACGCGCCACGGTGTTGGTGCCGCCCCAGATTTGCAGGTATACCGGACCCGGATTGTTGTCGAGCAGGACCTTTTTAATAAAGTCTGACCCTTCAGTAGTCTTGCTCATTTCTCCCTCAAACTCAATGTTTCCGACCTTTATCATCTCCATCAGATGATCGGGAGCCGGATACCCCTTGTCGTGCTTTACCAGGTTATTGTAAACCTTCTCGTACTTCATAATGCAATCCTGCAGCCAGGTGGTACCGGGCCACCGCAGCTCGGTCCGCTCACCATAGAGCTTGGCGGTATTCGGCATTTCGGAGGTAAACGCTGTACCGTTGCCATCGCCGGCGTAATGCCACTGCGAACTGCTGTACACCAGTCCTACAATATCCAGTTCGTTGCTGTAGAGCAGGAGCCGGATAAACGAGTTAACGTCGTCGGCTTCACCATCGGTGGTAATAATGGTACGGGGTTTGGCGGGTTGCGGCTGGGCTGTTGCTGTGAATTGGGACAGTACAGCCAGTAGGCTAATAAAAAGTAAATGTTTCTTCTGCATCGCTTTCACATAGTTGAGATGTCAGCCCAAATATGTGAAATAGGTCTAGTACTAACGTATACCGTATAATAAGTAAACGAACCTTTACGATACATTTACATATCATCGTTTACAAAAGCTGGCAGGATAAAACTACACGTTATACCGCTAGCCTTACTTCGAACAGGATACCTATCACTCACTACGTAAGCTCTTCACGGGGTTCGCCAGGGCCGCTTTTACGGTCTGGAAACTGACGGATAGCAGCGCAATCAGGATAGCCGCCAGCCCCACACCGGCAAAGACCCAGCCACTGAGTTCGATGCGAACAGCGTAATTATTCAGCCATTGCTGCAGGCCAAAGCCAGCGAGTGGTAATGCAATAGCTAAGGCGATCAGTACCAGTTTAACAAAGTCCCGCGACAGCAGCAGAACAATACCGAAGATACTCGACCCTAGTATTTTACGAATTCCAATTTCCTTGGTACGTTGTTCAATGACCAGAATCGCAACGGCAAACAAACCGATGAAGGACAGCAGAATAGCAATGCCGGCAGCCAGGCTGAATATCTGAGAGAGCTGGGTTTCATTCTGGTACCATTCCGCTACGTTCTCGTTCAAAAAAGAACCCATAAACTCCGATTGGGGGGCTACCTCACGCCAGACCTGTTTGATCCGGTCCATCGATCGCATGAGGTCATTCGGTGCCACCCGGACAAACACGTACCGGATGGGTTCCGTGGCGGAGAGATGTATGGTAATCGGCCGGGCTTTGTCGGCCACCGAGTACAGTTGAAAATCGGACACAACGCCAATGATCTGCGATTTGGTGCCGGTCGTATCTGAGTCGTCGCCCAGCAGGGTACCAACCAGATTTTTTTCGCCGATCAGTTTGGCCATGCTTTCGGTCACAATTATCCGATTGGCGGAATCGGCAGGATACGCCGGGCTGAAATCCCGTCCGGCCAGCATGTTGATGTTGAGTGTTTTGAAATAATCGTAATCAACCAGCAGCATATCGGTAGAGACTTGCCGGCCCTTGTAGGTGAAGCCGAGCACCGAGCGCGACATTACCCGGTCTTTACCCCTGCCCAGATTGACACCCGCACCCGTAATGGTCAGCACCGCGGGATCATTAGCCAGTCGGTTGCGTAAGCGCTGCAACACCTGCCGCCCGTTTACCTGCTCACCAACCGGAATGCTGATAATCTGTTCGGTATCAAACCCTACCGGGCTTCGCTGTAGATGATTGACCTGCTGCATGGCGACAACGGTACAGCAGATGAGCAGGCTCGACAGGCTGAATTGCGTAACGATAAGCGCATTCCGCAACACGCCGGGCCGTTTCATAGACACTTTGCCTTTCAGTACCTCCACGGTATTTAATTTCGCCATCTGCCAGGCTGGGTAGCCGCCGGCCAGCAAGGTGACCAAGATAAAAAGACCGATAATCAGTCCGATAAATCCTGGTTGAAGGGCGTAAGCTAAATCCAGTTTGGCTCCGAACACGGCATTAAAAGCCGGCAGGAATAAGTAAGCCAGCAACGCCCCCAGCGCGAAACCAAAAAAACAAATCAGCGTCGACTCTCCCCAGATCTGAACAAACAACTCTCCTCGAAGCGCTCCCAGCGATTTACGAACCCCAACTTCCCGGGCGCGTTTGAAGGAGCGGGCTATACTCAGGTTGATGAAGTTGATGCAGGCAATCAGCAGAATGAAGGCTACCATACCCAGCAGCACATAGACCACCGCCACCGGCGTACCTTTCTGATCCGCCGACTTCCGGTCAAAGTGAATATCAGTTAGTTTATCCAGACGTAGCGCGAATACATCGCCACAGGAGTCTGGCCGTGCCCCTTTGGATTTCAGTTCTTTCTGCCGGTCAGGAAAGTATTTGGCAGTGAACGCTTTGAACCGCTCTTCCAGAGCAGACTGGTCTACGTTCGCTGCCGTCTTTACAAAAACCGGGTATGAATTATCGCTCCAGTTAGCTTTGCTACCAGCGTAAGCGGGTAGGTTTTCGATGCGGATCAGTGCATCAAAATGAATGGTTGAGTTAGTCGGTGCCTCCCTGGCAATACCGGTAACTATATACTCTTTCGGCTGGCCGTTGCTGTGGATGCGAATGTGTTTACCCATGGGTTCGCTACGCCCAAAGATATTTTCGGCCATACGCTCGCTCAACACCACGCTGCTCAACTCGCTCAGGGCGGTTTCCCGGGTACCCTTTATAAGTGGAAAAGAGAATAGCGTCAGAAAATCCGGATCAACCGCCGTGACAATTTTGTCGAGGTACTTTCCGTCGTACTCTGCCGAATTCTTTATGGTCAATACACGGGTGACGGCCTCCAGTTCGGGGAACTCGGCTTTCAGGGCCGGTTGCAGAGGCAGAGGCATTGCCCCCGTTTTGGTAGGTTGTTCCGGATCGTTGGCAAAGGAATACACCTTGAAAATACGGTCTGCGTCCTCATGGAACGAATCGTAGGTCAGTTGCAGATAGGCCGTCAGGAACAGAAAGACGCTGATACAGAAGGCTGCGCCCAAACCCACCACGTTGATGGTGGCATATTCTTTACTTTTCCAGAGATGCCGGAAGGCGATTTTGACATAATTGCGTAGCATATCGGTAAAATTTAGGTATGGATAGTCAGCTTGTTTACGCCGGATAGCAAAGGGCCGGACAAACCCCAGCACATCCCGCCAGTAGCGCCATCGGGCCCGGCGTGTACCTATCAGGTCGACCTGATAGGCAAACTCTTCGTGCAAATCACCCTGTAAGGCTTCCAGCAGGTGCGGAGCCACAAA
Source organism: Nibrella saemangeumensis (assembly GCF_039541915.1). NCBI lineage: Bacteria > Pseudomonadati > Bacteroidota > Cytophagia > Cytophagales > Spirosomataceae > Nibrella > Nibrella saemangeumensis. The sequence continues at coordinate 120,360 of NZ_BAABHD010000010.1, read as the reverse complement.
CCATTCCAGCAGCCGGTCGGCTACGCGTGGAGGCTCATGGCGGGGTTCGGGCGTTCCGGTGCGAGTCATGGCGAATTTTGTTATTCTTGATTCGAGTAAGTTGCCCCAACTCGAATTTACTCACTCCTTAAACTCTTCACCGGGTTTGTCAGCGCGGCCCGGATACTCTGGAAGCTGACGGTGAGCAAGGCAATACCCGTTGCCAGCAGCCCCGCCAGCGCGAACACCCACCACTCAATGTTTACCTTGTAGGCAAAGTCCTGCAGCCATTGGTCGGTCGCGTACCAGGCAATGGGCGAGGCAATACCAATGGCGACGACAACCAACTTGACAAAATCAGCCGATAGTAAGGTAACGAGGCTCGCAACTGACGCCCCCAGCACCTTGCGGATACCGATCTCTTTGGTCCGCTGCTCAGCCGTGAATATAGCCAGTCCAAACAGGCCCATGCACGAAATCAGGATAGCAACGGCGGTCGCGGTGTTAACGAGTTGAGACGTTTTCTGATCCTTCTCATACAAGCGGGCAATCGAATCATCGAGAAAAGTAAACGCAAACTTCTCGTCAGGATATACGGCTTGCCAGGCTTTTTCAATGGCGGCTAAGGTAATCTTGGCGTCGCTTAGCTGCCGGCCTTTGGTGGTCAGCTTCACAGCTATGTTCCTCGATAAGTTCGGAATGTAGGCGATGAAGGTAGACTGAATGGGCCGGTGTAGTGTTTCCTCGTGAAAGTCGGCGACCACCCCAGCAATAGGGTAATCTTTACCGTTGAAATTTAAGAGTTTACCGACTGCCTCGGCGGGTTGCTTAAAGCCGAGCGCTTTGGCATAGGTCTGGTTTATGATTAGTTCCCGAAGTGTATCGGTGGGCATAAAGTTACGCCCGGCAACTAACCGCAGTTGATAAAGCGGAATGAAGTTTTCGTCGCCAACCTTAGCCGATACGTCGGTTTCGATTTCCGTAGCGCCCTTGTACTTAAGTTTTGTGAGCATATAGCCCTCTCCCATCGGCGGAAACCATTGCATAGCCACCCGGTCAATACCGGAAAGCTGCCTGATTTTCTGCGCAAGTACTGCACTTTTGTCATCGTGCGGGGTATCAATCAGGACAATGGCGTCGGTCGAGAAACCCAGATCTTTATCACGTATAAAATTAAGCTGGCGACTAACCATGATGGTTCCAATAATAAACACCAGTGATACCGTAAACTGAAAAACGATTAATCCCTGACGCAGGTAACTTTTCTGGTTACCCATTAGTCCGGAATGACCTTTCAACGCATGGGCGGGCTGACGGGCCGATAAAATCCAGGCAGGATAGAAGCCAGAGAGCAGGGTAGTGATTAGGATTATGGCTAGCAGGAAAAGCAGGATCGGCGGATTAAATACCATGAATACAAGGCCCTTGGGAATAAACGCCTGATAAGCTGAAAGAACCGGTTTAGTCAGCAACAGGGCGATGCCAACAGCCAGTATCGTCAGAATAAACGTTTCACTGATAAACTGTGCAAGCAGGCTTATCCGACTGCCCCCTAGCACTTTACGCATCCCTACCTCCCGGGTTCTATGTACCGATTGAGCAGTAGCCAGGTTGATAAAGTTGATGGCCGCAATGAGCAGAATGAATACCGCCACCCCCATTAGGCCATAGAGCGTTGGCAGATGTGCCTTTCTTGAATAATTATCCTGATAGGCGGCATTAAAGTGAAGATCTGCGAGCGGTTGTAGTACTGGTACGATACGGAAGTCTCCAGTTCCCTGCTTTGGTCCAAAATGTTTTTGGGAAAAGGCAAATAACCGGGCGTTAACATCGGAGGGCACGGCACCTTTATCCAGCTTCACAAATACTTGCGAAGCCGACCAGATATCATTCCACTCATCGAGGTTGATTTCCCGCTTAAGTAAACTAGCGCGAATGGTGGCGGCCGAAATAAAGTCGGTAAAGGTAAAATCGGTGTTGAGCGTCCATTCCTTCACAATGCCGCTCACCGTCGTCCGAACAGAATCGCGGTAGATCACCTCCCGACCCAGCATGGAAGTAAGCGGAATATCACCGAAATATGTACGGGCTTTTTGCTCCGACAGTACCACCTTAAACGGGTCGTTAAGAGCGGTTTGAGGGTTGCCAGCCAGCCATTCGTACCGAAAAATATCGAAGTACTGCGGTTCGGCAAGGATGATTTGCGCCTGGTCTGTTCCCAAGGTTTTTTCGTCGAAACGATTCATTTCCTGCGTACTATCGGGAACAAGAACGTGAGAGCTTAGATTGTGAAAAGCCGCCACCGTCTCCAGTCCAGGTATCTCTTCCCGAATGGCTTTGGGGGTTGCCCGTGGTATGAACCCTATAAGCTGGTCATCGATGGACTTACCCATTCTGGCCTTTCCTACGACCCGGTAAATACGTTCACTGTCCGGGTGAAAGGTATCAAAACTTAGCTCAAAGCTGGTAATGACATAGATTACCAGACAAGCTGTTACCCCTATCGTAAGCCCCAACAGGTTAATGAGCGTACTAACCCGATGTTTGGCAAGATTTCGGAAAGCTGTTCTCAGATAATTTTGAAGCATGGCAGGATTAAGGAGAAATGGTTGTGGATATTCGTTTCGTTTACGCTTGATGGCAAAGGGCCGAACAAACCCCAGCACATCCAACCAGTAACGCCAGCGGGCTCTTCGCTCACCAACGCGTTCAACCTGGTAGGCAAACTCCTCGTGAAGATCTCCCTGTAGGGCTTCCAGCAGGTGCGGAGCACAAAACCATTCCAGCAGTCGGTCGGCCGAACGTGGGGGTTGGGGCATTTTATGAGTAGACTTGCTCATAGGCTGGTGGCGAGTTTAGGGTTAGCAGGTACCGCACTCCACAACTGCGCCCGCACAGCCTTAATGTCCTGTAACGTGCGGTAACCGTAAGCCGTCGCCGTGAACAATAGTTTCCGACGACCACCACGCTCCGGAGTCGGGTCGCCAAGCCGTGAGGCCACCATACCTTTCTCTTCCAGGCGATGCAAGGCCCCGTGTACCTGGTTGAGCCGCACCGAGCGGTCGGTTTCCTCGTTTATCTTATGGGTGAGGGCAACGCCATAGGCCTCCCCGTCCATACTCGCTACCAGCAGCAGCACAATTTCTTCAAACTCGCCTAAGTAGGTCCGTTTCATGGGTCTAGCATATAATTCAATTTTGCTGAGCAAATACATTGCCAATTGCAGGCAAACGTCTCAGCCGCTCAGAAATGAGATTTTACTCAGTATGCACAACAGCTGATTGTCCGTTTGCGGACGACGGGTGTACGCCTTAGGACAGCAGAAAATAGTCCTAAGTGAAGTAAGAAATAGCGTAGTGGGACCCGGTTAGTCGACCCGAAACGTGATTGGCAGTATCATCAGACTGGCAACCGCCGACCCGGCCCGGTGCGCCGGATACCACCGGGGCATCTGCTCCACGGCCTGTATGGCAGCCTGGTCAAGCAAGGTCCCGGCTGATCGTACCACCCTAACCTCGCACAGTTCTCCGGTAGCCATCACCCGGCACTGCACCAGTACAGTACCTTCGCGCTGGCTCATCCGCGCCTGACGGGGGTATAGGTCTAGCTGTTTCAAATAACGCTGCAGGGCTTGCTGACCACCCGGAAAGAACGGCGCATTTGTATTGGGAGCATAGTCGGTCAACGGTTGCGGAGCCTGCACCGACGCAGGCTCCGCAGGCATTTCCAATGAGGAGGATAGTTTGTCTTTTTCTACATGATGGGCAAGCTGGGCAAACGTTTGAAAACAGATACTCATCAGGCAGAAGGTAGCTGGCAACAGAAAGCGAAGCAGGGATTTGCAGGGGCTGTTCATAACGATAAAGAGGGGTGTTTAGTACCGAATTGAGTAGTGTTAATTACTCCTGCAAGTACCGCGTAATTTTACCTGAGCGCTAACCTTCTCGTTTCATTGATTAACAGACACGTTACACCGGCGTAAAAAAAGTCCGGTTTCCCGGACTTGCTGTAGAAGTTACCCTAAAATTCTCTGCGCACCGGCGGAGGACAACAACTTACCCAGACGATGCCGTGGCCCTGGCGTATTCGGAAGGCAATTTCCCGTACTGTTCCTGAAACATTTTGGCAAAATACGAGAGGTTGGCAAAGCCAACGGCATAAGCTACCTGCGTTACACTTTGATTGCCCGTCCGCAGGAATTCGGCAGCCTTTGCCAGCCGGATGTATCGTATAAAGTCGGTCGCGGTCGTGTTAGTAAGCGCTTTTAGCTTACGGTGGAGTTGCACCCGACTCAGGTTAACGCTCTCGGCCAGGTTCTCAACGCTAAAATCGGCATTGTCGAGGTGGGCCAGTACAGCCGCCGTAAGCCGGTCAAGAAACTGCTGTTCGGCCGCAAGCCGCACCGGCCCGGCAGGTTCCGGTACAGAGACTGCCTCCGGCACTTTTACCGCAAAGCGCTGGTACAGCCGCCGGCGCTGCTCAATCAGATTGCGCACCCTGGCCTGCAGCTCGGCCTGGTGAAAGGGCTTGGTCAGGTAATCGTCAGCACCTAGTCCGAACCCTTCAATGCGGTCCTCAACGGCCGCTTTAGCGGTAAGCATAACCACCGGTATATGGCTGGTGACCTCCTGCGTTTTCAGCGCTTTACAGAACCCAAAGCCATCCAGTCGAGGCATCATTAAATCACAAATAATGATGTCGGGCAGACTGTCGGTCGCGGTCGCTAAACCGGCCTGACCGTCCTCCGCTTCCACAACGCGGTAATCTGCTTCAAAAATACTTCGTATATAGGCCCTCATATCGGCATTATCGTCGATTATGAGCATGATGTTTTCTGTAGCCGGCACCGGTGCCGGACCAGCAGCCGGAGGGGCCTGGAACAGGACAGACTCAGGGAACGCGCTCACCGGAGGAGGAGTTGGTTGAAGGTCAGTCTGCGACCATTCTATAGGCAGACTGACGGTAAAGATAGTACCAACCCCCTCTGCGCTGGATGCCTGTATCGTTCCCCCCAGCACCTTCACCAGTTCACTCGTCAGCGCCAGCCCGATACCCGTACCTTCGTAGTACCGGCTGACTTCACCGTTAATCTGGTAGAATCGATCAAAAATGTGTACCAGATGCTGATTAGCCATACCAATGCCGGTGTCCTCAACGGTAACCTGCATCATCCCCGGCGAACCGGCAGGCGGGTAGTATACCGCCATCCGCACCTGATTTCCGGAGAGAGTGAATTTAAGGGCGTTCGACAGCAGGTTGGTTATTATTTTCTCCAGCTTATCTCGGTCAAACTCTGCCCAGATCGCAGGCTCGTTCTGGGTAAAGGTGAATTGAATCTGGCGACTTTCGGCCAGAGAGGCAAACGACCCGGCCACCGTTTGACAGAAAGCCGCCAAATCTCCACGCTCCGGTTCGGACCTGAGCTGCCCGGCTTCCAGCTTATTCAAATCAAGAATCTGGTTGATCAGACTCAGCAGGCGGTTCGCATTACGCTGGATCAGCGGAAACCGTTTATCCTGCGCATACTCCTGAACAATCTGCTCCATTGGTCCAAGAATCAGTGTAAGTGGCGTACGAAACTCGTGGGAGATATTGGCAAAAAACTGCGTCTTCAGCTTGTCTAACTCAGCCAGCCGGCCAGCCTCTTTTTGCTCGTAAACGACCTGCTGCTGCAGGAGCAGCCGCTGCATCTGAAACCGGTACAACTGCCAGCCGCTCACTGATAGTACAAGCATATAGACCAGATAGGCCCACCACGTGCGGTAAAACGGCGGATGTATCCGGATCTGTAGTTCAACCGGATTACTCCACACACCGCCATCGGCCGAACCACTCATTTGAAGCGTATAATCGCCGGGATCCAGTTGCGCATAGTTAGCAAACCGGTTAGTACCAGCGTCTATCCACTCGTCATCAACTCCTTTCAGCCGGTAGCGGTAGTGGTTCTTGGCGGGATTGGCAAAATCCATTACGCCGAATTCAAACGTCAGCAGGTTCTGGTTGTACGCCAGATTGAGCGTGCGGGTATACTCGATGCCGGTGTTCAGCAGGTTGTTGGCCTGCCCTACCTCAACCGGTTTGTTATTAACTTTCAACCCAATAATAATGGCAGCGGGTTTATTCTGATTTGACCCTGTAATATCGCGGACCCGAAACGCCGTCAGGCCATTTACCCCCCCAAACAGCAGTTCTCCAGCACTGGATTTAAAGTAGGAGGCCGTGTTGAATTCATCATCCTGCAGCCCATCTGCTTTTGTATAGGCCTGAAATGTCAGAGTCTTTGGGTTAAGCTGAGCAAGGCCCCGGTTGGTACTCATCCACAGATTGTTGCGTTCATCAACCAGTATGCCGTACACGACTTTGTTGGGCAGTCCATGCGCTTCCGTGAAGTGATCAAACTCGCCGGTTTGCTTGTTCAGCCGCTCCAGCCCACCGCCTTTAGTCCCTATCCAGAGGTAACGATCGGGCTGATGAGGATCGTCGATGACACTTAGCACAAAATCGTTGCTCAGACTCCGACGGTCCGATTTTGAATTCCGGTAGATGGTGAAGGCAGGTTTGGTCCGAGGGTTTACCACCTTAATGAGCCCCTTTTGCGTACCGAGCCAAAAGGTCTCCTGCCGGTCCTGATACAAGGCATAGGTCTCCACATCGGCACCGCCAAGGGGCAGTATCGCTTTATAGCTGAACACCTCAAAGGTTTCCTGCTCCGGTTTAAAGCGCAGCAGGTGCCCGTTGGTGGCGCCAATCCAGAGATTACCGTCCCGGTCTACGATCGTCTGATTTCCGTAAAAACCAAACCTACTTCCTCCCGGCAGCGGGTATTTTTTCAGCAACTGCCAGTTTGTTGAGAATTTAAATAAATGCTGCTCATTCGTTTCAAAATGGACGTTAGACACCCAAAATATTCCCTGGCGGTCCTGAATCAGATAGCGCTGCCGTCTGTCGGCTTCGGGCAGGGTATTGCTCAGAAAAGGCACCATCCGGTTAGTAGCCCGGTCGAGTTGAGCGTATGCAAACTGGTAACGTATATAGGTTCGTCCCTGCTGGTCTGTGTACAGGCTGGAGAGTGTGGTACCGGGCAGGTATACCCGAAATTGTTTGACTTTTGGGTTGAACTTCCGGAGCCCGTACCCGCTCGTGCCCAGCCAGAGATTACCGGTTCTGTCTTTTAATATACTTGTGACCGTATACACCCCGGAAGGAATTACCGAGTAGGCGTTCCGGATGGTCAGGCTATCCTGCCGGAAGAGTTCGGCGGGCGACATCAGCCACAGAAAATGTGGAGTGGCAACGGCTACCGTTTGCGTGTCGATGGCTTTTATCCGGACCGAAAAGTTCTTTTGTTCGGGCAGGGCAATAGGCTTCTGTTTACCCTGATACCAGCCAATGATCTTATCGCTGCCGGACGCAAAGCGATAGCCCTGCCTACTATCTTCGTATACGGCGTGAAGATCTAAAAATTCAGCAGCGAACAGGAGTCTCTTAGCATTGGCCGGGTGTCGCCAGTTGATTGAAAAAACGCCATTGGTAGTGCCCACCAACGCTGAGCCATCGGAATGAAAATTGAGGTAATGCGTCAGTCGATTCTTGGCTACGCCGGCATCAACCAGCGATACATACCGGATCTGCACCTGCCGGGTAATATCTGGATCTCTGGGAAAGTGCTCCCGCCATGAATCGGGCAAGGTGACCCGGAACAACTTGTTTTCATCGGTACCCACCCAGATGTTACCGTCGGGATCTTCGGCCAGCAGTGTGATCTCGTAATTGCTATCACTGGAGGCCAGTTGGTCGCTGATGTCAATATGGTAAAACCGCTGGCTCCGGTCGTCGAACAGATTGAGGCCTTTGTTGCTTGTACCGACCCAAAGGCGCTGGTGCCGGTCGATCAGCAGAGCCGAACAGGAATTTTCCGATAGGCTGTAGGCATTGTAGGGGTCATGCGTGAAAACTTTAAAATTATAGCCATCGTAGCGGTTCAGACCGTCTTTAGTGCCAATCCAGATGAAGCCGTGCCGGTCCTGCCGGAGATCGAATACCATGCCTTGTGACAAACCGTCGGAAATGGTGAGTTCCTGCCAGCCTTTCGGTTGAGCCAGCGATATAAATGGCAAAAGTATCAGTACGTAGAAAAAGCGCATGCTGCTATCGTTAACCATATACCTTTTACCCAATTGGCTTAAATATAGCCTTTATCCTGGTACGACGAACGCCTGTGTAATGTGAGTGTCATAAGGTTGTATTCAGCGTGGTAGCACGACACCCCGGCAGCCTATACGATCTTATAGCTAATATAGTTAGTGGTCTTTAATATGACCCGCGGTGCCTACCCAAAGGCGTCTATAAATTATTTAACAGTACCATAACCTGCTGATTCAGCGCGTTTTTGTAAGTTTGATTCCGCTGCGCAGGATGTTTCTCACCAGGCGTGTCCTTCTTCCCGCAGCCTTCTTAAATTATGCAGCCGATACAGTTAGTGGTCTTTGATATGGCCGGTACTACCCTCACCGACCATCATGAGGTAGAACGTTGCTTTGCCCAGGCGGCCACCCAAACCGGATTAATTGTTAGCGAGGAGCGAATACTGGCTATGCAGGGACTCTCCAAACGATACGTATTTGAAACCTTGTGGAAAGAGCATCTTGGCGAGGAGAATCCCGCGCTGAAAACGCGCGTCGACCGGTCGTATCAAACGTTCACGGAAATTCTGGAGCACCACTACCTAACCCACGCTATTACACCCACCGAAGGTTGCCTGGAGGCTTTTGACTACCTCCATACCAAGGGCATTGCCATTGCGCTCACGACCGGCTTTTATCGGAAAGTCACCAACATTATTCTGGACCGGCTGGGCTGGCTAGCCGGTCTGAATGAGCAGCACGTCGGTACCCGCGACAGCCAGATTCAGGTCTCAATCGCCAGCGATGAGGTAGAGAGAGGCCGGCCGTATCCGAACATGATTCAGAAAGCCATGCACCTTACCGAAGTGACCAACCCGAAGGCAGTGGTTAACATCGGCGATACACCTTCCGACTTGCTATCAGGCCGAAGCGCCAGCGTAGGGCTGAACATTGGAGTAACCAATGGGACGCACAGCCGGGCTCAACTGGAGGCTTACCCCCACGACATCCTGCTGTCGTCGCTGCGGGAGCTGCCTAAACTGCTAAGTGAACGGGCAGCCGGAATAGTACTGGTTAAGGAATAAACCATACCGCTTCGCCTGCATGAACAACATTGATCTTATCGTAGTTGGCTCGGGCGTAATGGGTACATTCCATGCCTACCATGCCGCCAGGCTGGGCCAGCGGGTACTGCTGGTGGAGAAAGACGCTAAACCGGTGCAGGCCACTGTCCGCAATTTCGGACAGGTGGTACCTTCCGGGTTAGGTGAACGCTGGTTTGGGTACGGACGCCGAAGTCTGGAGATTTACCGCGATATTCAACAGGAATATGACCTCACCGTCCGGCAGAACGGCTCGGTGTACATTGCCTCCGATGAAGAGGAGTGGCAATTGCTGAACGAGCTATACGACCGTCGCCGGGCCGAACACTATCCCTGTCACTTATTGTCAAAAACGCAGACCCTGGCGAAGTACCCGGTGCTACAGGCCGGCTACGTGCGCGGAGCCTTATTTTTTCCGGAAGAGCTGAGCGTGGAGCCCGACCAGTTAATTTACCGGCTCATCCGGTACTTGACCAATAAGTACAATGTTACTTACCTAACCAACGCCCCCGTCATTGACTGTTACCCAACCACCGGCGGAGCGGGTATCACCTTAAGCGACAAACGAACGTTCCGAGCCCGAAAAGTGCTGATCTGCAACGGCAGCGAATCCCGGCTACTGTTTCCGGACCTGCTGCTGAACAGTGACCTGGTGGTCAGTAAGCTCCAGATGATGCAGACGGTGCCGATGCCGCAGGTGTCCCTGCCCGGCAATATTCTCACCGGTCTTTCCATCCGGCGCTACGAATCCTTCACTGGATGTGCTTCTTATGCCCAGTTATCTACACCAGACCACTATGCCGAACTGAAAAAATGGGGCATTCACATTCTGTTCAAGCAGGCGCTCGACGGCTCATTTATCATCGGCGACTCGCACGAATACGCCCCGGCCGCCCAGGCCGAAGATCTGGATTTTCAGATTAGAGATTACATCAACCAACTCATATTGACAGAAGCCCAGCGCATTGTCCAGTTTCCGGTTCAGGCCATTCAGAAAACATGGGCCGGTTTTTATGCCCAGACGAAGCAGGAGATTCTGGAACACGACGTGAACGATAACATCCACATCATCACCGGTATCGGCGGTAAGGGCATGACCTCCTGTGCCGGCTATGCCGAACAGAGCATCCGCCGGTTACTGCCGGAATTGTACACGGCATAGCCAGTATTGGGATGGATTTTAACCTTTGTAATTACCGGGCTATTTGCTCACTGGAGGATTGTACCGGCTCTGCCAGGGTGCTGCTGTACTTTTTCTGAAAATATTGAAAGGAAACCAGCACCAGCACACCGTAGATAACTGATACCCCGTAGGCCGCGTACATAAAGAAGTTGAGGAAGCTAATGTCCGGCTGCCCGAAGTTTTTGTACAGCAACACAGCCACGCTACCCATATAGCCGTAGTAGTCGGCCAGGGTAACAATGAACCCCACCGTGCTCACGTAGCGAAACGAAGCCACCAGTCGTTCAAAATACAGGCCGTTACAAGGGACGTATCCGCCATACAGCCCCAGCCCGACCAGCGTGAACCAGACACCCGGCGAGAGCATACCCTGCTGAAACAACCAGGTACTGATACCCACCAGCACGGCCGCGCCGATCATAACGTAGTTGATAAGCCGGAACGCCTGAAAATTATCCCTCACCAGTTGCAGCGCTCCCATCAGTACCAGAATAATCAGGGCCACCGTCGTTTCGGTTTGGGTAAAGATGGCCGGATCGGTAATGCCGACGGATTTCAGAATTTCGGGCGCAAAATTATCGCGGAAGTCACGGAAGGCCGAAAGCAGGACGTACGAGATAATCAGGGTAACCAATCCCACGGAGAAGGTGCTGATGAATTGCCGTCGTTCGGCCCGGTTCATCGGCTTGCGCTCCGTGCGCTGTACCTGGTCTTCGATAGTCGGGGGTGGTAGTTTTGCCAGCAGCCAGGTGGATACCAGCAGCGGCACCACAAAAAGCAGCCCAGTCACAAAAGGTAGCCAGAACTCCGATACACCCCAGGATTGCTTTATGAGCAGCGCCACGGTTTTAACAAAACCTGACGCAAAAATAAACGACGCGGTTAAACCAGCGACTAGCGCATCGGTTTGCCGGCGTCCCTCCAGAAAACCCAGCACGGTACCGTAGACCATACCCAGCGGCAGGCCATTCAGCAGCAGAAAGATGATGTTATAGGGAGCCGGCACCACCGCAAACCCTAACAGCGCCAGCTCGGCCAGCCCGATAAAAATCAGGATGTACAACGCCCGATTACCAGGCTTTATCTCCGATACTACCTTCACGCCAATGCGTTTCGACAGCGCGTAACCCAGCACCTGCGCCGTAATCAGCCAGATTTTGTAGCTGATGCCGGCAAACGCCATCCCCTCGAACGTTACGGCCGTAATTCCCTTCCGGAAGGCGTACATGCAGGTATAACAGCAGAAGGCCGCAATGGCACCGTATGCGATGAAAGCGGCATTACTGCGAAATGTCAGTTTGGCGGACATAGATCTGGCACAGGCTTGGTTGATCTTCCAGCAAGATATGCATTACTTTCCGCAGCGAGCCAACGCTGTTGCGGGTTTTTGAGACTTAATTTTGCTTCACCTGCGATACCGCTCCCAACTGATGTTATAGCTTCCGCTTCTTCAGATGCCGTTCACACTTCTGGATATAATGCTGCGCGTCGGGTGTTTTCAGGCCGGGAACTTTCGCCTGTTCGTCCCAGCGCCGGACCTGCAAAATGCCGCCGAACTGTATGTTATGCTCAAACGCATACGCTTCGTCGGCCGTCATACGGCCACCCTGATACTCAAGTGTTTTGCGGCTGGCTTCCGAAAGTCGTTCATAATAAGCCGGGCTTTTAAACGTCAGGTAACGCTTGGCGTTGACGTGATTTTCGACCAGCGACACGATCTTTTCTGAGAACCCGCGTTGCCGGAGCCAGTCTCCCCCCAACTGCTCATGATCGCTACGACCGTAGCCGTCCATATACCCGGCAGCCGACTCGGCGGGCAACAGGTGACCGATGTCGTGCAGAAAAGCGGCAATGATGGTTTCATTGTCGGAACCGGCCCGCTCGGCCAGCAAAGCGCATTGGAGCATGTGCTCTAGTTGCGAGACGGGTTCGCCGTAATAATCCTGGGAGCCCTGCTCCTGAAGCAGCCCGGTAATTTCCGTAATGGTCTGTTCGATAGGTTGCATACTGGATAGAAGGATGTGTGAGATTGTTAAGGTAAAGGTTACCAGACGATTAAACACACAGAAGCTCGAATGAAGAAGCCGGGCAAGGACCATGGGTGTCGCCGATGGTTACCTTGCCGGGCTTTAAAGCAAAACCCTACTGGTATGCCTTCACGCCTGGGGGGCCGGTTATCTCAGTAGGGTATCTTTACTTGCCGCTACGAAGATAACAGATATACCCCTACCCACTTCTTCAGGTCGAAAATTTAATGTGGAATGCTGCTTCACCGGCGGCTTCTACCGTTTCACCATTATTTCGATTGAAGTCCGCACTAGCAGGAGTATACATTTGTGCCATATCCACACTTACAAACTACGTTCATGCAAGCCAACACACACTTTAATTCGAATCAGGCCGTTCGCCAGGCCATTCAACCGGCACTCTCATTAACTAAAAAGCTGTTTTTCTTTGTAGCCGCCGGTACGCTGGCACTGACAAGCTGTAAAAAAGAAGAGGGCGTTGACCCGAATCCCACCACCCCGGTGGTTCAACCGCTGACGCTCGAGGAAGGCATCAAGGTCAAAACTGAGTTGGTAGACCGGGTAGCCGATCCCGAACTACCCGACTATATTGTTACCAAGCACATTGCCGTTAATGCGGAACTAACTATTAGACCCGGCGTAGTCATTGCTTTCGAGCGGGACATCCGGATGGACGTTAATACCGACGGGCTGATCATCGCGCAGGGAACGGCCGGCAAAAAAATCCGGTTTATCGGCGTACAGAAGACCAAAGGCTACTGGGTAGGTATTGCGCACTACTCTCGCAGCAACGCCAACGTCTTTGAACATGTGGAGGTGCTGCACGCCGGCAGCCGGCCAATCTTCAGCACCACCAAATCAGCCCTGTTTATTTCGGGCAGCCAAGCCCAGATTGCCCTGAAGAACACGCTGTTCTCGCAAAATGACGGCTATGGTCTGTACGTTTACGGTGGTGGTATCCTCCGCGAGTTCGCCCGCAATGCCTTCACCACCAATACCGAAGCCGGCATTATGGTAGATCCGGAAAACGTCGCTAAACTGGATGCAGCGTCGACCTTCACGGGTGGCAATGGTCACAACGTCGTAGACGTTACCGCAGGTGGCATTAAAAATAGTCCCAACGACGTTGTCTGGGCCGGCTTCGCCGATAAAACGCCCTACCGCATCAGCGGTGACTTCGCCGTCAACGCTGCCTGGAAGCTTAGTCCGGGCGTAACCCTGGAGATGAACCGGGATGCCGTCATCCGGATTAATTCCGACGGGTATATCTCGGCAAAAGGAACTCCTACTGAGAAAATCACCTTCACGGGTGCCAATCGTACCGCTGGTTTCTGGAAAGGCATTATCTGCTACTCCGCCGACAGCAAAAACGTAATCGAGAACGCGGAGATCAGCAATGCCGGCAGTAACGTAATTGTATCAGGCAAAAAAGCTAATGTCGCTGTCTACGGTAACCGGGCCACTATGACCATCAAGAACACACAGATCAGCAACAGTGGCGGCTACGGTGTCTTTGTCAGCTACGGCGCATCGGTCAACACCGACGTTACCACAGCTAACTCCTTCGCGGCCAACGCGCAAACGAACGTAATGATCGAGAAGTAACGAAGTCTAACTTTGCTAAAAAACAGTCCCATTCCAGGTTGCAGGAATAGGGACTGTTTTTCGTTAAGGCCTACCCGGTGCCGGATCAGGAGGTCTCATCAATGGGCTTCCAGCTGTGGCTGCCTTCATCCTCCCACGCTCCGGTATACAGGGCGGTCGCCCGCTCTTCGGTTAATTTTTCACCGGCAACCAATAAGCCAAACGCTTCGCCCCGCCTGGGAATTTCGTAGAAGTGCGGGGTGCGTATCCGGTTGAGGATCTTTGTCATGTCTTCCCAGCTAGGCTGTGTATTTACAGGCCAGCGGGTAACAGCCATTTTCAGGGAATCATTATAAAGGGTCATAGTCAGCAGATTACCGAATAATAAAAACGGCAACGCCCTCCATAAGGTTTGTGCTTATTTGTGTGTAACCTGTCTGCACCGTACTGTTACCGCTAAACGAGGACAATGCCGTTTCTTATCAACAAGCTCCTTACCCTTTCCTGACATTCTCGAACGTACCCTCACCGTTAAAAGTCAGGTAAAGCAAGTCTTTTTCCACCTGCACGACTACCAGGTAGCTCTGGGCTTTACCCTCCGCCAGAACAACATACCCTTTCATGAACGTCCAGCCTTTATAGGTAGCGTTCAGATGGGCAAGAATGGGAGCCGGTAACCCTTCAGCGGTAAGCGCCTTCTGGTCGACATTCGGGTTCGGGCCGGACTCCGATGACCGGACCACCTTACCCTCGGCATCGAAGACAAAGAAGGCCACTTTGCCATTTTTGGAAGCCGCAATTTCATAGTATTTCTTACCGTCCCGGTCGTAGAAGAGCATTCCTTTCTCAAACGTGTAATCTTTCAGGTAGGCCTTGATGGGTTCGGGTAATTCGGCTGCCGATCGAATGACCTGCGGGTCTGGCGGAATCAGGGCGCTACGGAGCAGTTTCCCCTCGCTGTCGAAACTCATGTCATAGCGCTTGCCGTCTTTAGACACCACCACCGAATACATCTTTTTACCCTCCCGGTCGGTGAACGCCATACCCCGTTCCAGCGTATAGCCGTTCAGGTAGGCAGCGGCCGCAGCGGGCAGGTCATTTATAGACTGGATGGCCACGGGCGGGATGTATACGTTGGACCGGAGGAGCCCGCCGTCGCCGGAGAAGCTTAGTTCATAAATAGCCTCCCCTTTACGGGCCGCAATGTGGTAAAACTTTTTGTCCTCCCCGTCTACGATCACCATCCCCTTCGCAAATGTGAGCCCGTTCTCCCGCAGGTACTGGCTGATAGGAGCCGGCAGGTCTTCCGGCTTCACAATGGGGTAGTTCGTCGGCAGGTCTTCGGCCGGTCTTGTGGAGACAGCGGCTTTAAACTCCAGCAGAACCTTACCCTCTTCATCAAACACCAGCGTTATCTCTTCTTTTTCCCCGCGAACAAGTACTTTATACGCCTTCTGATTGTTGTGCTGTCCTTCGCCGGCGACAACAATTTTATAGTTCGGGTACGTTTTCTGAATATACTCCTGAGCGGCTGCCGGCAGCGTAATGCCAGTTCGGGCATCGGCTGTTGCTACCGTATAAGCCTCCAGGATAGTTCCTTTGACATCAATCCGGGCCTGGTGGTTCTTCGCATCGATTACAAAGCGCGAGTCCCAGACTTTTCCTTTGTCCAGCTCGGAGAAACTCAGCTCCGTGGCCGCCGGATACGCTTTTCGTACGGCCTGCACCACAACCGCCGGCACGTTGGCAAAATCGTTGTCGACTACGGTTGCCGGGGTATCCGGTTGAACCTCGGGTCGTCGGCAGGCGCTTACCCAAATAACCAGCAGCGCCGTGAGCAGAAAGAATATTTTCTTCATATCCATAAACCATTTATTGTCAATACGTAAGACTCCTCTTCCTGATTAAGGGTTGTAATCAGGACATAAATTTTTGAGCGGAAATCATACCGGGTGGTATATTCGTAAAAACTCATATTTTATGAAAGCGTTAGTCCGTATTTTACTTTTTGTGCTGCTAATTGGTGGTGCTCTTTACCTGTTCGCCAAACTCAGTAATACCACCCTCTCTCCGGAAACCATCGACCTGACGGTAGATTGCCCGCCCGTTGACGATATGCTGGTAACCGCCACCGTCGACGTAACGGTGAGCAATCGCTCCACCCGTTCGCACAAAGATGTATCCGTAAAAATCATCGCCTACGACGAAGGCGGTAAGGTGATCAGAGAGAAATACACCACCTTCGATCGTACGCTGGCCCCCCATGCCAGTTTTTCCAAGCCGGTTACCCTGCCGGCCCGCACCCAGCGTTGCTCCTGCGAAGTTGTTAGCTCAAATCCGGAATAAGGCCTCTGCCATTGACCCCTAACCCTATGAAAACGTACCTGCTCATGCTATTTGTTATCCTGTCCGGCGCTGCCCTGGCTCAGGATAAACCCATTGGTATTTTTGAGACCAGTACCGACATCGGCAAACCCAAAAAAGGCGGTTCGGCTCAGTACGATCCGGCCACGCAAACGTACACGCTGAAAGGTGGCGGCTACAATATCTGGTTTCAGCGCGATGAATTTCATTACCTGTACCGAAAGATCAAAGGCGACTTCATCCTAAATGCCAACTTTGCGTTTGTGGGCACCGGAAAAGAACCCAACCGCAAGATTGGCTGGATGGTACGCGAGTCGGCGGATGCCGATGCCGCCCACGTCAGCGCCGTAGCCCACGGGGGCGGTCTGACAGTGCTACAGTGGCGATTGCTGAAAGGCGCATATATGCGTGATCCGGAAGACGAAATTTTTACGCCCAAGAAGGGTTACCAGATCCTGCAGCTGGAGCGGGCCGGAAAACGCTTTACGATGAAGGTAGCACAACCAGGAGAGCCGCTCCAGACCATCGGCTCGAAAGAGATGGAAACCATGAAGGATGAGGTATTGGCCGGCCTGTTCATTAGTGCGCATAACGAAGATGTGGTAGAAGAAGCCCGCGTCTGGAATGTCCGCATCAGCCGCCCGGTTGATCCTACCCTGAAACCCGCCGAGCAGAAGATCCAGGGTAGCCGTTTGGAAACGATGAACGTCGCTGACGGTAAGCGAAAGGTTATCTACGAGTCGTCAGCGCGTTTTGAAGCCCCCAACTGGCTGCCCGACGGCAAAAAGCTCCTGTTCAACGAAGGCGGTTCACTTTACAGAATTCCGGTAGAAGGGGGGACGCCCGAGAAGCTGAATACCGGTTTTGCCGATAGAAACAACAACGACCACGGGATCTCCTTCGACGGCAAGATGCTGGCCATCAGCCATCACCGGCAGGGCCTGCCCGGTGGCGGCTCCACGGTGTATGTGCTGCCACTGGAAGGCGGCACCCCCAAACAGGTGACCCAGGCAACCCCCTCCTACTGGCATGGGTGGTCGCCTAATAATAAAGAGGTGCTGGTCGTTGGCCAGCGCGGCACCCCCATTTTTGATATTTACAAAGTAGCGGTCGATACAGGTAAAGAAGTGAATCTAACCCAAAACGTCGCCGGCAGCCACGCCGACGGGCCGGAGTATTCGCCCGACGGCAAGTGGATCTACTACAATGGTAGTTCGACCGGCACTATGCAGCTTTGGCGGATGAAACCCGACGGTTCCGGCAAAGAGCAGCTGACTTTCGACGAATACAATGACTGGTTTCCCCACATCTCCCCCGATGGTAAATGGATTGCCTTCATTTCGTTTATGCCTGACATTGATCCTGGTGCGCACCCCGCCAACAAACACGTGATGTTGCGCCTGATGCCAACGGCCGGCGGAGCGCCCAGGGTGATTGCCTACCTGTATGGCGGGCAGGGCACCATCAACGTTCCGTCGTGGTCGCCAGACAGTAAGCAAATTGCGTTTGTGAGTTATTTCTAGGACAACGAACGCCTGCTACCCGCTGATGGTGCCTCCCTGGTTTTTCGCTTTCGCTCAACGGTGACGAAGTGGGTTTATGTACGTCAAAATGAGGTCGTTTGGGCAGTGCGGGCACAGCCGGCTAAATCAGGTCGGCACATGGCTTTTCGGCCTTTTCTGACGGCCGTTTTTCTGGCCCTGCTGACCTGATATTTTCTAAAAATCCGTTTGGTAAAGCGGCTTAAAATGCGTAAATTTATACGTTTAAACAACTCAAAAAATTGGCTAAATCTAACATGGCACAAGCAACAGCTAATGCTAATGACAACAAGCTGAAGGCACTCCAAACCACCATTGAAAAACTGGACAAAGCCTATGGCAAAGGCACCGTGATGCGGCTGAGCGAAAGCAAGGTCGTTGATGTTCCGGTTATTTCTACGGGTTCGCTCGGCCTTGACCTGGCACTGGGAATCGGCGGTGTTCCCCGCGGTCGTATCGTTGAGATCTACGGTCCGGAATCTTCCGGTAAGACCACACTGACGATGCACTGCATTGCCGAAGCACAGAAAAAAGGCGGTCTGGCCGCTTTCATCGATGCTGAGCATGCCTTCGACCGCGTTTACGCCGAGAAGCTTGGTATTGATATAAACAACTTACTGATCTCACAGCCGGATAACGGTGAGCAGGCACTCGAAATCGCCGAACACCTGATCAGCTCCGGCGCTATTGATATCATCGTTATTGACTCCGTAGCCGCCCTAGTTCCGAAAGCCGAACTTGAAGGCGAAATGGGAGAAAGCAAGATGGGTCTTCAGGCTCGTTTGATGTCGCAGGCCCTGCGGAAACTGACGGGTGTGGTCAACAAAACCAACTGCTGCTGTATCTTCATCAACCAGTTGCGTGAGAAGATCGGGGTGATGTTCGGTAACCCCGAAACCACCACCGGTGGTAACGCCCTGAAGTTCTACGCGTCGGTTCGTCTGGATATCCGTCGGATCGGCCAGATCAAAGAAGCGGCCGATAACATAACCGGTAACCGCACCAAGGTGAAAGTGGTGAAGAACAAACTGGCCGCTCCGTTCAAAGTAGTTGAGTTCGACATCATGTACGGTGAAGGTATCTCTAAAGTCGGTGAGGTGCTTGACCTGGCCGTTGAACTGGAGATCGTGAAGAAGTCTGGCTCCTGGTTCTCGTACGACGGCAACCGCCTGGCGCAGGGCCGCGACGCCGTGAAAGAACTGCTGCAGGACAACCCCGAACTGTCGGCTGAACTGGAAGCCAAAATCCGGGCGAAAGTCAACGAAGTCGAAGACGCTCTACTCGATCCAATCGGTGCTACCGAAGAAGATGATGAGGGAACAATTGAGGATTAATTTCCAGCAGATCACCAAAAAGAAGCCCCGGCCAATTGGCCGGGGCTTTATTATTTGTTACCAGCCAGCATCCATGCTGGCCGGGACCTAGCGGCTCTCCATGGAGACAAACTCGCGGAGTTGCGGACCGACGTATACCTGACGTGGCCGGCCGATGGGCTCTTTCTGCTCGCGCATTTCTTTCCACTGCGCAATCCAGCCCGGCAGACGGCCAATGGCAAACATAACCGTGAACATATTGGTCGGGATGCCGAGAGCGCGGTAGATGATACCCGAATAGAAATCGACGTTTGGGTAGAGCTTACGGGCAATGAAGTACTCATCGTTCAGCGCGGCTTCTTCCAGCCCTTTGGCAATCTCCAGAATCGGATCATTCACGCCCAGTTTGCTGAGTACATCGTCGGCCGCTTTCTTGATGATCTTAGCCCGCGGGTCGAAGTTCTTGTACACCCGGTGACCAAAGCCAAATAACCGGAATCCGGTCGTCTTGGCATTCTTCGCCATGTCGATATACTTCTTTACATCACCACCGTCGGCTTTAATCTCTTCCAGCATCTCAATCACCTCCTGGTTGGCACCACCGTGCAGTGGTCCCCAGAGGGCATTGATACCGGCCGAAATAGACGAGTAAATATTCGCCCGTGACGAACCAACCAGCCGCACCGTTGAGGTCGAGCAGTTCTGCTCATGGTCGGCGTGGAGGATTAGCAGTTTGTTCAGGGCGTTGGCTACAACCGGGTCAACCGTATAATCCTCTACCGGTAGCGCAAACATCATGTGCAGGAAGTTTGAGCAGTAGTCGAGGTTATTTTTTGGGTAATTGATCGGGTGGCCCTGCGACTTTTTATACGACCAGGTAGCGATGGTGGGTAGTTTGGCCAGCAGGCGGATGATATGGGCTTCGGTTTTATCCGGGGCTTTTTCGTTGTACGAATCCGGGTAAAACGCACTCATGGCGCTCACCAGCGATGACAGCACGCCCATCGGATGGGCGTTGATTGGGAAACCTTCGAAAATTTTGCGCATGTCTTCGTTCACAATTGTATGTGTCCGAACTTCATGCTCAAAATCCTGGTACTGCTGGCTGGAGGGCAACTCGCCGTAGATAAGCAGGTATGCTACTTCCAGAAAGCTGGCTTTGTCGGCCAGATCCTCAATTGAATAGCCCCGGTAGCGGAGGATACCCTGTTCACCGTCCAGGAAGGTGATGGCACTCTGCGTAGCACCGGTATTTTTATAACCTTTGTCTAACGTAATAAAGCCCGTTTGGTCACGGAGGTTGGAGATATCGATTGCACTCTCGTCTTCGGTTCCGGTGATGACCGGAAATTGATACGATTTGCCATCGATAGATAGTTCAGCGTTTGCCATAGAATATCAGCGTAAAATATTCAGAAGTAACGGAATGAATTGATGCAAGCAGAAAACGGTGAGGAACTATGCGGCCTTAGCAGAGCAACTCCCACCGGTGTTTCACGACGGGTATTTCCTCGCCGGTCGTTACACGACGGGCGAAATTAACCAAAAACCTAAAACGGTGGGTGAAGATTTGGCAAAAAACCCGATTTTATAGAATATTATACCTACCGCCGGTATGCATTACCTGCTGATAATCATCGTTTGTAGAGGTTCCCGCCTTTCATGACCAGCCTGACCTGCCGCACCTGCGTTATAGTCTGTATTGGGTCACCAGTGACAGCTACCAGATCGGCCAGCAGTCCCGGCCGGATACGCCCCCGATCTGTAAGATGAAAGACATCAGCATTGACCGCTGTAGCCGACCGAAGCACCTCCAGCGGTTTCATGCCGTAATCGACCATCATTTCCAGTTCGCGGGCGTTGTCGCCGTGGGCAAACACGCCTACATCACCACCAAAGCAGATGGTCACCCCGGCATCCAGGGCCTGCCGGAACGTAAGCCGCTTCTGCCGGATGCGCTCCGGTTCAGGGTCGGTACCCTTCTTCCAGCCCCGGTATTGGCTGACCGCGTCACCAGCGGCCAGCGTAGGACACAGGGCGGTATTTTGCTGCTTCATCAGGGCAAATATTTCCGGCGTACCGGCATCCCCATGCTCCAGCGTTTCGCAGCCCGCCAGAATGGCCCGGCGCATACCTTCGGCGGTGCCGGCATGTGCCACTACCGGCCGGCCGCTGCTTTTTGCCGTTTCAACAATCAACTTCAGTTCGTCCAGGGTATAGGTAGGCCGGGCCTCAGCCATCAGGCCCCAGCGGTAATCGGCGTAGACCTTCACCACATCGGCACCTTTACCAATCTGCCGCCGAACGGCCTGAATCAGCCGGTCATGACCGTCGGCTTCCTCGGCCCCCTGCGGCACCTCAATATCCGGGCTGAAGCCTTTGGGCGCATAGCTGCCGGTAGCAATGAGCGCGCGCGTAGCGACGATCATACGCGGGCCCGGAATGATACCCTGGTCAATGGCTTGTTTCAGACCGACATCATCGTAATCGGCCCCCTCGGTACCGAGATCCCGGACAGTGGTAAAGCCGGCCAGTAATGTCTTTTGGGCGTGAACCGTTGCCCGGGCTACCCGCAGCGAACGAGCTTCGCGCAGCACCTGATCGTCCCAGGCTGTTTCGTTGTAGGGGTGCAGCAGCAAATGCGAATGTCCTTCGATCAATCCCGGCATAAGCGTCATGCCTTTCAGGTCAATGACTTCGGCTCCAGCCGAATTTACCTCCGCCGGACGACCTACCGCTTCAATCTTGTCCCCTTTGACCAGCACCACCCAGCCTGCATGGACTGTTTCACCATCAAAGACGCGATCAGGTCGGAGGAGATAAATGAAACTTCCTCCGGAAGATCTGTTTTGAGCTGACACGGAACCGAAAGTCAAACACATCAGCACCGTCACTAAGACCGAAACTAATCTAGGTGAGAACATCCCTGAGTATATATGAGAACATGAAGGAGGAGCAGTTAACGGCTACGTTGTCTGACCTTTGGCGTTTTGGTGAGCAGGACGTCAACCAGGCCAGCCGCAAAAACAAGCGTTGCCAATCCAGGAAGTAAAATGGCTCCGGCCTTGAAACCAGCTCCGGTCAGGCGATACACACCGGAGGTAAACTGACCAATGCTCTGAATCAGCCACAACACGCCCAACACCAGCAGCAGGGCCGAAAGCGTCAGGGCCGCCGGACGGGACAGCCGCCGGACAACCCAGCTTAGCAATAAGGCCACACCCACCACGGCCGTTACCGTGCCTACCGCACGGGGAAAGGTTCTCAGATAAGCGTAATCGTAGACAAACACGCCGACTTTACCAATAATGTTGGGGTGAGCCAGCAACCAGCCGTCAAGAACGACGAGTACCAGCAGAAAAATGTAAAAGAATGGGCTACGCATGCAGTGAACGGATAAAAAAGATGCGGCCGGTGACGTCTGCCTTCAGAACATCACCGGCCGGCCATCAGGCGCTAATATACAAGACAAATCTTAAGCGGCTACCTGCTGCTTGAGTTCGTCAAAGGAAATACTCATGTGCGACGCATCATACACGCACTTCCCATCCTGAATCAACAACACTTGCGGAGACTGATGCTGTACGTCAAACTCGTCAGCGATCCGGTTAGACAGTGAACGATACGAGATCAGATCCAGGTAATAGGGCTTGATACCGGCTTCGTCCTTCCAGTTGCGTTCCATGCGGCTCAGGGCCATAGCGCTGATGGAGCAGCGCGTACTGTGTTTGAAAATCATCACCGGCTGGTCGGCCGATTCCTGCTTAATAGCTTCGAGTTGCGCTTCGCTGTTTATTATGTTCCAGTTCATAAACCTTATACACACGTATCTACAGGCATAAAAGGGTTTTCGGGCCGGAAAAGTTTCGTAACCTGATTAACGTCTGGTTAAAGGCTCGGCTATTGGGGTGCCCTCAAACGACATACGAGGATAACGCAGAGTTTGTAGCTTTGTACCAAAATCAGCCCATACGTTTGTACACTACGCTATACAATACCTCCATTCGACTCTACCAGTCCGTTATTTCGCTTGCCGCTTCCTTCCACCCAAAAGCCAGACTGGCGGTGCAGGGCCGGCAGCGGATTCTGGAAAAAATACGGTCTGCCTTACAGGCTAACCAGGCCCCGGTTGCCTGGTTCCATGCCGCTTCGCTGGGGGAATTTGAGCAGGGAAGACCGGTAATAGAAGCGTTCCGGCAGCAATACCCGGATTACAAGATTCTGCTGACGTTCTTCTCCCCGTCCGGCTACGAAATCCGGAAAAACTACGCCGGTGCCGACTACATTTTCTACCTGCCTTTTGATACGCCGGCAAATGCGCGCCAGTTCGTGCAGGTGGTCAAACCGAAAATTGCCTTCTTTATCAAATACGAGTTTTGGTACAATTATCTCCGCGAACTTCGCAGCCAACACATACCTATTGTCTCTTTCTCGGCTATTTTCCGGCCGAACCAGATCTTTTTCAAACCGTACGGCAACTTCTATCGCAGCTTCCTGCACTACTTCCATTACCTGCTGGTCCAGAATCAGGAATCGGTATCTCTACTGAAATCGATAGGCGTTACCAATGTGACACTCGCCGGCGATACCCGATTCGACCGGGTGAAGCAGGTAGCTGACGCGAAGAAAGAAGTACCCGTTGCCCGTGACTTCAAAGCAAATACGCCCCTGCTGGTCGTTGGCAGCGCCTGGCAGGCCGATATGGAGGTGTTAATTCCGTTTCTGAACCAGTTTCAGCAACCCCTGAAAGTAATTGTGGCTCCGCATGAGATTCATAACGAAGAAATAGAACGCTGGCGACGGGAGTTAAAACAACCCTCCCTGCGCTTTTCAGAAACCCAGACTCCACAATTCGATCAGTCAACCATTCACTCATTCAACATTCTCTTTATTGACAACATCGGCATGCTCTCCTCCCTGTATCAGTACGGTGAATTTGCGTACATCGGTGGAGCGTTTGGTAAGGGTTTGCATAACATCCTGGAAGCCGCTACGTTTGGGGTGCCACTGTTCTTTGGTCCTAACTACGGTAAGTTTCAGGAAGCTGTAGACCTTACACAGGCTGGAGCTGCCTTTTCGGTCAAGGATACGGCGGAGTTAGCCGGTGCCTTGACCCGTCTGTACCACGACCCAAAAGCCCTGGCACAGGCCGGCGAGATGAGCCGCCACTATGTTGCCCGGAACATTGGCGCAACGGAGAAAGTTATGGAAGTGGTAAAACAGGTATTTGCCCAAACACTTAACCGCTGATTCAACCTTGCAAAACGGCTTAGTCATACGCTCCACGGGTTCCTGGTACGACGTCCGGAGCGAATCCGGTCACGTTTACCGCGCGCGTCTTAAAGGAAAATTTAAACTTCAGGGGCTTAAAGTAACCAACCCGATTGCCGTGGGCGACCGGGTACTGTATGAAGTGGAAGATGAGACGGAAAATACGGCGATCATCAGCGATATTCAGCCCCGCGAAAACTACATCATCCGGCAGTCGGTGCATAAAACGGCGCACGGCCATATTCTGGCCGCCAACATCGATCAGGCTGTTCTGATCGTCACACTCACCTTCCCGCGCACGTCTCTGGGCTTTATCGACCGCTTTCTGGTCACTGCCGAGTCGTTCCGCATACCGGCCACGCTGGTCTTCAATAAATCGGATATTCTGAATGAAGAGGGCCTGGCTTACCAGCAGGAAATCATCAATCTCTATGAGTCGATAGGGTACACCTGTATGGCTACCTCCGCCACTGAAGGCGAAGGTGTCGACAAGTTCCGGCAGTTGCTCAACCACAAGATTACGCTGCTGTCGGGGCATTCGGGCGTGGGCAAATCAACACTCGTCAATGCCATAGCGCCTGATCTCAATCTACGGACGAATGAAGTATCGACCTACGCCAACAAAGGGGTACACACTACCACGTTTGCCGAGATGTTCGAACTTGCCAACAACACCTTTATCATCGACTCACCGGGTATCAAAGAGCTTGGTCTGGCCGATATGCAGAAAGAAGAGATCAGCCACTACTTTCCCGAAATGCGCGATCTCCTGAATACCTGCCGCTTCCATAACTGTCTCCATATCAACGAACCCGGCTGCGCCGTTAAAAACGCCGTTGGGACCGGCGACATCGCCGAAAGCCGCTACTGGAGCTACCTGGGCATGGTGGCGGGAGAGGATAACCGGAGGTAGTCTTCAGTTTGCAGTATTCAGTTTGCAGTGGGCAGACTGAATACTGCAAACTGCCTGCTAAATAGAAATAGCTGCCAGCAGATCTGCCTGGGTGATGATGTGGGTTTCTTCGTTTTCGTCACGGACCAGCAGGGCTTTGTTTTCGCGGTCGATGAGCGAAGAAAGTACATCAACGGTATTGTCTAGGCCGACGAACTTGAAGGGTTTGTCCATTACCTCACCTACCGGCACATCTTTGATGGTAGGGTCGTCAATTAGTTTGTTTAGGATAGTGGAGTCGGTGAGGCTGCCGACGATATGGCCTGTTTCGTCGGTGATGGGTATCTGCGAAATGCCCTGGCGGTTCAGTACCTGAATAGCCTGACTGACCGTCACGCTCTTGCCGATAGTAGTTAAGCCTGCTTTGTTGTTGCGCTTGTGGATGATGTCACGGGCCGTCGCAAACTCGCGCGACTCCAGAAAACCATGATCCTTCATCCAAGCATCATTGTAGATTTTGGCCAGGTAGCGGGTGCCGTGGTCAGGCAGCAGAATCACCATCACGTCGTCTTCCTTCAGATAATCACGGGCATACTCCAGTGCCCCGTGTACGGCCGTACCGCACGACCAGCCAACAAAGAGCCCCTCTTCCCGTGACAACCGGCGCGACATGATCGCGGCATCTTTGTCGGTTACTTTAATAAAGAGGTCAATCAGGCTAAAATCAACGTTCTTCGGTAGAATGTCCTCCCCGATCCCTTCGGTCAGATAAGGATAAATTTCGCCTTCGTCGAAAATACCGGTTTCCTTATATTTTTTGAAAACGGAGCCGTAGGTATCCAGACCAATCGTCACAACATCCGGGTTGCGCTCCTTCAGGTATTTGGCCGTCCCGCAGATGGTCCCGCCCGTGCCGACACCAGCCGCAAAGTGCGTGATCCGGCCGTCGGTATCGCGCCAGACTTCCGGGCCGGTCGTATCATAGTGAGCGTTTGTGTTAGAGAGGTTATCGTACTGGTTCGGATACAGCGAGTTGGGTATCTCCCGGTTCAGTCGCCTGGCAACGGAGTAGTACGAACGGGGGTCGTCCGGCTCCACGTTGGTGGGGCAAACCACCACCTCGGCACCCACCGCCCGCAGTATATCGATCTTTTCCTTCGACTGCTTGTCGGCCATGGTGAAGATGCACTTGTAGCCTTTGCCGATAGCCGCCAGCGCCAGACCAAAACCGGTGTTTCCGCTGGTTCCTTCAATAATCGTTCCACCGGGTTTAATTAGTCCCGCTTTTTCGGCATCCTCAATCATCCGGATCGCGATCCGGTCTTTCACCGACTGGCCGGGGTTGAAGTATTCGACCTTGGCCAGAATAGTTCCCTTGATGCCTTTGTTAACTTTATTGAGCCTGACTAAGGGGGTATCACCGATAGTGTCGATGATGGAGTTGTAATATTTCATGGCTGTAGCTTGTTGTACGTCAGTGTAAGATGATTCAATATACGCAGGCACTTTACCAAATGCCCGTGAATTCCCGTAAGGCACTTACCCCAGGCATGAAAACATTTGGATACCTTACCTGGTTATGGTTGCGGCATTAATGAGTAAACCTTTTCTACTTAGTCTCAGCGGCAGCAACCAGCTTATATAATGATGCGGTGCTGCCGCTGTTTTGTTGGGAGTGGGAAGGAGTTAAGAACCGGCAGAAGCCGCATCGGCAACCCGGCCATTGGCACGTACCAGCGGCCGGGTTGCCGATGCTCAGGGCTGGTCCATTCTGTTACCTCAACAGATTCAGCAAATATTGCCCGTACCCGCTCTTCACCAGTGGCTGGGCAATCTCGGTGAGTTGCTCCCCATTAATGAAGTCCATCCGGTAAGCTACCTCTTCAATACAGCCAATCTTCAGCCCCTGACGCTCTTCGATCACCTGCACAAACTGGCCGGCCTGCATTAGGGAGGTAAACGTACCTGTATCCAGCCAGGCCGTTCCCCGGTCCAGAATGCTTACTTTCAATTGTTTTCTTTCCAGATACTCCTTGTTTACATCAGTAATCTCGTATTCACCCCGTGGGCTGGGAGCCAGATCACGGGCAATATCGACTACCTGATTATCGTAGAAGTACAGGCCCGGCACAGCATAGTTAGACTTCGGCTTTTTGGGTTTCTCTTCAATGGAGAGCACGTTCATCCCGTGGTCAAACTCCACAACTCCGTAGCGTTCGGGGTCCTGCACGTGATAAGCATATACTACCCCGCCAACTGGGTCATAATTGCCCTGGAGCAGTTCAGACATACCCGAGCCGTAGAAGATGTTATCGCCCAGAATTAGCGCGACTTTATCGGAACCAATAAACTTGCGGCCAATCACAAAGGCCTGCGCCAGTCCGTTCGGTTCCGGTTGCACGGCGTAGGAGAACGAGCAACCCAGCCGGGAACCGTCGCCCAGCAGTTTCTCGAAACTAGGTAGATCGTGGGGGGTCGATATAATCAGAATTTCGCGGATACCGGCCAGCATCAGCGTCGACAACGGATAATAAATCATCGGCTTGTCGTACACCGGCATGAGTTGTTTACTGACGGCCAGTGTCAGCGGATGCAGTCGCGTGCCGGAGCCCCCGGCGAGAATGATACCTTTCATATCTCTGAATGGTTGAATGCTTGAATGGTTGAATGATTGAATTGATACGTAAGCCAGGCATCTATGTGTTCTATTCAGTCATTCAACCATTCAACCATTCAATCGATAGTTATCGGTTTGCGTACATGTCTTCGTAATACTTCTGATACGTGCCAGAGGTGACGTTGTCGAGCCACTCCTGGTTGGCCAGGAACCAGTCGACGGTTTTTTCCAGCCCTTCCTCAAACTGAACGGATGGTTGCCAGCCCAGTTCGTTCATGATCTTGTGGGCGTCAATGGCATAACGCAGGTCGTGACCGGCCCGGTCAGTTACGTATGTGATCAGTTGGGCGGAGGTACCTTCCGGACGGTCCAGTTTGCGGTCCATAATGCCACAGAGCAAATGGACCAGGTCGATGTTTCGCCATTCGTTGAAGCCTCCGATGTTGTAGGTCTCGCCCAGCCGGCCGTTGTGGTAGATCACATCAATGGCGCGGGCGTGGTCGATAACATACAGCCAGTCACGGACGTTTTCACCTTTACCGTACACCGGCAACGGCTTATTGTTCCGGATGTTGTGGATCATCAGCGGGATCAGCTTCTCCGGAAAATGATTGGGGCCGTAATTGTTGGAACAGTTCGACAGCACCACCGGCAGGCCATAGGTATTACCATAGGCCCGGACAAAATGGTCGGAGGCTGCCTTGGAAGCCGAGTATGGCGACTGCGGATCGTAGGGAGTCTCTTCCGTAAAGAATTCGTCGGGATTGTGCAGTGAGCCATACACCTCGTCGGTCGAGATGTGATAGAAGCGCTTGCCCTCGAAACCGCCCGACTGGCTCCAGCTGGTTTTGGCAGCATTCAGCAGGTTTACCGTACCAACCACGTTTGTCAGCACAAACGACATAGGGTCGGTGATGGAGCGATCGACGTGCGACTCGGCTGCCAGGTGAACCACCCCGTCGAACTGCATTTCGGCAAACATCGACTCCAGAAAAGAAGCATCGGTAATATCCCCCCGCACAAAGGTGTAATTCGGAGATTTTTCAATGTCGCGAAGGTTTGCCAGGTTACCGGCATACGTCAATTTATCCAGGTTGTAAATCTGATACTCTGGATATTTTGTCACAAATAACCGAACAACGTGGGAGCCGATGAAGCCGGCTCCGCCGGTAATTAGAATCTTTTTCATAAATCGTTTTAGGTTTCAGCCGGGCGGCCGGTGCCGTTCCAGGTTTCAAGTTTCAATTCCGATTAGGCCAGTTTCAACATGGAACTTGAAACAATAACCTAAACTAGTTACTCAATTTCTTTTGCCACGCCCACGCGTCGCGCAGGGCATCGGCCAGGGAGCGCTGTGTCTGCCAGCCCATGTCCTGATTGGCCTTGTCGACTGTGGCGTAAATCTGCTCAACATCACCCGGCCGGCGAGGCCCAATCGTGTAGTTGACCTTTATCTGATTCACCTCCTCGAACGTACGAATCAGCTCCAGAACAGTAGCACCGTGACCAGTACCGATATTATAAACGTCATACAGATTATCTGTGTTAGTCTGATTGAGCAACCGCAAAGCGCTGACGTGAGCGTCGGCCAGGTCCATGACGTGAATAAAGTCACGTATACAGGTACCGTCAGGGGTATTGTAGTCGGAGCCAAACACCGTCAGTTGCTCCCGTAGTCCGGCCGCTGTTTGGGTAATATAAGGCACTAGGTTACCCGGCACTCCGCGGGGTAACTCACCAATCTGCGCGGAGGGGTGAGCGCCAATGGGGTTAAAATAACGTAGCGAGAATGCCTTGATGGGCATCTTAGCCAGTACCACATCCCGGATAATATCTTCGCAGATCGCTTTGGTATTGCCGTAGGGTGATTGCGCCGGCAACCGGGGAGTCTCTTCCGTCACGGGTAAGGTCTCGGGCTGCCCATACACCGTGCAGGACGACGAAAACACCAGGTTCTGCACATTATACTGCGGCATCAGTTCCAGCAGCAGCATAGTCGAATCCAGGTTATTTCGGTAATACATCAGGGGTTTCTGCACCGATTCGCCAACGGCCTTGTAGGCGGCAAAGTGAATAACGCCGGTCAGCTGCTCCTTCCCGAAAATCTCCGCCATGGCCGCAGCGTCGTTGCAGTCGGCATGGTAGCAGGTAACGTCGCGGCCCAGAATGTTTCGCAGGCCATCGAGCACAGCCGGCTCCGAGTTCGAAAAATTATCAACTATAATGGGCTCAAAACCGGCCTCGACCAGCGCCACCACCGTATGGGAGCCGATGAACCCCGCTCCGCCGGTAACCAGAATTTTTTGGGTTGAACTATCTGTAGATACCAAATCGTTTTTTTGCTAAATTTTGTTGTTACTTGCAGAGAGGCCTTCCGCAAAATGGCTTGCGGAAGGCGGACAAAAGTATAAAATTCGGTATCTTTCTGAAAACACTATTTATTCTGGGGGACACCGACCCATTTCCTGAAAACAACACGATGAACGATAGCGAAATCAAAGCTTTAATATCCCTGCTCGACGACGAAGATCAGGAGGTAGTGCAGCACGTAGAGAAACGCATCCGCCAGATTGGTGGCCAAATGATTCCTTATCTCGAAAGTGAGTGGGAAGGCAGTTTCAACGCAGGCTTACAAAAACGAATTGAAGAACTCATTCATGATCTTCAGTACCAGTCGGTGCTGGAGCGGATGCAGACTTGGAAAAACGGCGGGGCCATGGACCTGCTGGAAGGACTTTGGGTGGTGGCAACCTACCAGTACCCCGATTTGTCGCTCGACAAGCTGCGGCAGGACCTGGAACAGTTGTATTACGAAGTCTGGCTGGAGGTAAAAACAGACATGCACCCCGTTGATCAGGTGCGGGCGCTCAACAACGTTTTTTTCAACAAACTGAAGTTTGCGGCCAACACCAAGCATTTCCATTCGCCGGCCAATTCAATGATCAACCAGGTGCTGGAGACACGCCGGGGGAATCCCATCTCATTGTGCGTGATCTATATGCTTGTCGCTAATAAGATCGGGTTGCCTATCTATGGCGTTAACCTTCCGAACCTGTTTGTGCTAACCTATAAAGCACCCGCCGGTGTGCAGTTTTACATTAACGTGTTCAACCGGGGGCTGGTTTTCTCCAAGAACGACATCGACCACTACATTGCCCAGTTGAACCTGAAGCAGGCCGATATGTTTTATCAGCCCTGCTCCAACCTGGACATCATCCGCCGGATGCTGCGCAACCTGACGCTCTCGTTTGAAAAGAACAGCGATGCCGAACGGGTCAAAGAAGTGGAGCGGATTCTGGACTCCATTAAAGACGACGAAGATACGCTGCCGCTGTCGGATTATTCGAATAAGAGCTAAAAGTGAAAGAGCGAAAGCGTGAAAGAGTGGGCTGCGCAGGCTGAATTGGCGAAGCTACTCACTCTTTCACGCTCTCGCTCTTTCACCTTTTAAAACGCCACGGCCAACAGCCCCGGCCCGGTAGTGCGGCAACAGATGGTGAGCTTTTCTTCGTGATCGGGCAAACGGACGTGGCCGTTAAGCTGCGTGGCCCCGTCGGCGAAGGGCTCGATGATGAGGTGTTCGCGAAAGGTCAGTTGCCGCTTGCCATACAGTTTATACAAAGCCTCTTTGGCGCACCAGTAGACCGCCAGCCGCATCAGGTCCTGTCCGGCATGGGCTGTTTCAACTTCCGACAATACTCTGGGCACTACTCGTACAAACTGCTCCCGTATAGGTTCAATATCGATACCAACCGGCCGGCTGGCGTGCCAGACCACAGCCGCCCAGCCCGCTGTATGCGTCAGCGAGATATGACCGGCATTAAAGTCTGCGGGAGCAATCAGGTGGGGTTTGCCAAATTCATCTTTGTACAGGCCCGCATAAGTCAGTCCCTGACTCTCCGCCAGCAGCCGCATGGCCGCCCGGCAGGCCATCCACTCTACCCGTTGAGCCGGATGCGTAATGCCGCCCAGATCAGCCCATTCCGGTTCTGTCAGTGGCAGTCCGATCCGCAGACTCTCTTCATCTTCCTCAATTTTCCACAAAAGGGCGGTGCATTCCGAATTAAAGGGAAAGGCTGTGTACTGAGGCATTTTGGCGTAAAAAACTATTTTTGTCCCGAAATTACCAATTTACTGTTGCTCATCCATGCAGGTGCGAAAGATAGATACCTTCGGCGGACACCGCGATTGTGTATATTCCCTCGAAAGCGGTGCCACGCCCGAAACCTTTTTTTCGGCCGGAGCTGACGGACTGGTGGTCCGCTGGCGGCTCGACCGCCCCGACCTGGGGGATCTGGTGGCCCGGGTACCGGCATCAGTCTACGCTCTGGCGTTCGACCCTGCGAGTGGCTGGCTGTGGATCGGGCAGAATTACGAAGGCATCCATGTGATTGATCCCAACCAGAAGAAGGAGATGCGCTCCCTGAAAATTACCTCGGCAGCCATATTCGACATCCAGGTGTACCGGCAGACGGCCTACATAGCCTTGTCAGATGGCGTTGTAGCCCAGGTGGATACCAGTGAGTTTGCGGTTCGGCGTCACCTGAAAGCGTCCGACAAGAGCGCCCGCAGCATCAGCATCAATCCCGTAGAGCGTGAACTGGCGGTGGGCTACAGTGACCATACCGTCCGGATCTTTGACCTGGAAACAAACACGCTCAAACATACCCTCACGACACATACCAACTCCGTCTTTACGGTGCGGTATTCACCGGATTTCCGGTGCCTGCTCACCGCCGGCCGCGATGCCCACCTGAAAGTGTGGGATGCAGAAGCCGGCTATACCCTGGTCCACGATGTAGTGGCCCATATGTTTGCCATCAACCACGTCACATATAGTCCGGATGGTCGGTGGCTGGCCACGGCCAGTATGGATAAAGCCATTAAGATCTGGGATGCGGCCACCCTGCGGCTCCTGAAAGTAGTGGACCGCGCCCGCCATGCCGGGCATGGTACATCGGTCAACAAACTGCTGTGGACGAGCCATCAGAACCAGCTCATTTCTGCCAGCGACGATCGAACCATCTCGCTTTGGGACGTTACAGAAGCTGGTTTTCACTAAATGAATGGGTCAGGAAGTGGAATTTCCGGCCATTTTGTTGCTTTTTCCAATTAAAGGCTGTTACTTTTCCACATTTCGAGGCCAAGCAGGCACCAAAACGGAACGTTCGTATGAAAATAACACCCATCGAAATTCGTCAGCATACATTCGAGAAGGGCTTACGGGGATATAGATCAGAAGAGGTTGACGCTTTTTTAAACTCTTTATCGCAAGAGTGGGAACGGATTATCAGCGAAAATAAAATGCTTAAAATGCAGCTTGAACTGGCCGAAAAAGAGCTCAACAAGCTGAAAGAAGTCGAACTGATCCTGTTTAAAACGCTCAAGACTGCCGAAGATACCAGCAGTCAGATTACCGAACAGGCCAACCGGGCGGCCGAGCAGTATCTGGGCGAATCGCGGCAAAAGGCCGATGAAGTTCTGGCCGAAGCCCGAAAAAAATCGGCTATTCTGGTGCAGGATGCCGAAAATCAGGCCCGGTACATTAAGGAAAATATCCTGAACGACCTGAAGTCCATCGAAAGTGACTTTAAAGCGATGGAGCGTTACAAGGAAAACCTGATGGTGCAGATCCAAACCCTGGCCAATAATGCCTTGGACAGCGTCGACCGGTTCGAAAAGAAATACGCCAAACAATCGGTAAAAAGCAAAATTGACGAAGTAGCCTCCCAAATAGAAGTTGCCCCGCCTAACACCGATACCCCGGCCGACGCAGCCGACAGCCAGCCGGCAACGCCCGCCATTGACCAGACCGGCCCCCTGACCGAGCAGGAAGAAACCGCGCCGGTTGAAGCAGAATCGTCGCCGGAGATTACGGCCGGCGTTACCGAAGCGGTAGAACAGCAAACCCACTCAGCATCTGTGCCAACGAATAACCCGCCGGTCGATGCACCGGCAGATCCGGAGAGACAGCCTGTGCCAGCCGCCGAACCGGTTGTAATAGAAGAGCCGGCTCCCAGCGGACAACCGGAGCGTGTGCCTATGGAGGCTCAGGCTGGTCAGCCGAAAAAGAATGGCGGTTCGTTTTTCGATCAGTTTTAGTGGGAACCATCACGCTGGAGGGCCTCGAATTTTTCGCCTACCACGGCTTTTATGACGAGGAGCAGAAAATTGGCAACAAGTATTCGGTAGACATCACCGTCACCACTGACTTTTCGGAAGCCGCCCGGAAAGACCGGCTGAGTGCGACAGTTAACTACGAAGAGCTATACCGCATTGCCGCCACCGCCATGCAGCGCCCGGCCCGGCTGCTGGAACACATCGCCCATTCAATCANCGGCCCGGCTGCTGGAACACATCGCCCATTCAATCATTGAAGAGATTCGCACACGTTACCCCCACGTGCAGTCGGTGGAAGTGAGCGTATCGAAATTTAATCCGCCCGTTGGCGGAGTCTGCCAACGGGCCGTGGTCCGATTAACTGGTTGATCGGTTAACTGGTTCATTGGTTGGCTGGTAACCAATGAACCAGTTAACCGATCAACCAGCCACAGGGGCTTTCTTCTCTTTATCAGAACCGGTGTTCTGATTCGGTAGCTTACTAACCTCCAGTTCTTTTTCGTGCTGCTCGACATAAACGGCATAATCGGCCGGTGCAATCTTTACGCCAAAATGGCTGGCGTAGGCCTGGGTGAACTCGGCTCCAAAGTACAAAATGGCAGCCGTATAATAGATCCAGACCAGCAAGACCATCAGCGACCCGGCCGCTCCGTATGTTGACTCGGTGCCGGTGGTCTGAATATAAAGACCTATCAGGTAACGGCCCACCAGAAAGAGCATGGCCGTGAAAAAGGCTCCCCACTTTACATCCGTCCAGGCGATCTTAACGTCTGGCAGGAATTTAAAGATGATGCCGAAGAGGACGGCAATAACGCCAAAGCTGATAACGAGGTTGATTCCATTGACCAGCCAGACGGTGATGTCCGGTAGGACGCGGGTAAGCATATCACTTAGCGCCAGCACCATGCTGTTCACAACCAGCGAAACGACCAGCAGAAAGCCTAAGCTGATAACCAGTGACGACGACAGCAGCCGGTCTTTAAGCATTTTCAACCAGCCACGCTTCGGTTTTGCCTTTACCTTCCAGATCATGTTGATGGAGTCCTGGATCTCGATGAAGACCGTAGTGGCACCTACCAGAAGGGTTACCATACCGGTGACCAGCGCCGTGGTGGTATTGCCGGAGAGCCGGACATTTTTGATCATCTCCTGAATCTGTTTGGCGGCATTATCGCCGACCAATTCATTGATCTCGCCAAAAATCTGGCCCTGTATTGCTTCTTCTCCGAAAAACAAACTAGCCAGCGACATCAGCAGCACCAGCAGCGGAGCGATCGAAAATACGGTATAATAGGCCAGGGCCGCACTGAGCTTCAGCGCCCGGTCTTCCATAAACCCATTCCCGGACGCTTTCAGCAGCACCCAGGTATCGCCGAGAAATTTCTTGATTGAAGAGCCATTCATAACGTACGTATAGTTAAGAATTCAATTTCTTCTCAGAATGATATTCCCTGTTAACTACTACGATACGCCGGAAATGTTCGCACAGACTTTAAAATCAATTCGTTTTTGGTTCGGTGTTTAATGGCTCATGTTTAGGTGGCGCTCAGCTTAACACATGAAACCCAAACCTATCGTAAAGCCGGAATGGGGCAGAAATCCATATCGCTATAGTCCAGGTTTTCGCCGGCCATACCCCAGATAAAGGTGTAGTTCGATGTGCCCGCACCTGAGTGAATAGACCAGTTGGGTGAAATTACGGCCTGCTCGTTCTGCATCCAGATGTGGCGGGTCTCCTGCGGCTGGCCCATAAAATGACAAACCGCCTGCCCCT
Organism: Nibrella saemangeumensis; assembly: GCF_039541915.1. Taxonomy (NCBI): domain Bacteria; kingdom Pseudomonadati; phylum Bacteroidota; class Cytophagia; order Cytophagales; family Spirosomataceae; genus Nibrella; species Nibrella saemangeumensis. Next base: position 84,469 of record NZ_BAABHD010000010.1, on the reverse strand, counting down.
CGGGTACTTCAAAGTAAAAGTACACCTCCATCCGGCGGTCGTGGGTGTGCGCCGGCATGGTATTCCACACACTGCCGGATTTTAGCTCCGTCATGCCCATCTGAAGCTGGCAGGTTGGCAGTACGCTATTGACCAGAAGCTTATTGATGACGCGGTGATTGGCCGTTTCCATGCTGCCCAACTCTACAATCTCCGCCTGCTCACGGGCTACTTTACGGGTGGGATATGTTGCGTGAGCCGGTGTTGAGTTCAGATAGAATTTCGCCGGAGCGTTACCGTCGGTGGATACAAACTGGATAACCTGAGTACCTTTGCCGATGTAGAGAGCCTCTTTGTAAGCAAGCTCAAACGTTTCGCCGTCGGCAATGACCTGTCCGGCTCCGCCTACATTGATAATGCCTAGTTCCCGACGCTCCAGAAAGAAACTGGCTTTGAGGTTTTCGGGAGTCTCCAGCGTAACCGGACCGGCTACCGGCATAACGCCCCCGGTCAGGTATCGGTCGAAGAAGGTAAGTACCCAGCGGGTTTGGTCTGCGATAAACAGGTTGTCGATCAGAAAATTACGCCGGAGCGTATCGGTATCCATCTGTTGCACCTCATTAGGTGAGGTAGCATACCGGCTTTCAAACGAGTGGTTGATGGTTGTATTCATGATTGATTCTTATTATTAAACACAATAGGCAACCAGCGGCTGCCTATACTTATTTGTGGTAAAAATAATTGCCGGTTCCTTATATTAGGCGGTTGCTTACTCTTAACCCAACAACCTTATGCAACAAACACGCTGGTTCTTTTTCTTACTGGTACTAATTACGGTAGACCTTCAGGCTCAGGACTTTCGCGGGACCGATAAAAGCCCGATGGATATGGCCTATTACCCCGACAACTTCGCCCATGACCGCAAAGGCAATGACAAAGCCCTGGTGCGGGTTATTTACAGCCGACCGGCCAAAAATAATCGCGAAGTGTTCGGAAAACTAATTCCATACGGTAAAGTATGGCGAACCGGAGCCAATGAAGCTACAGAAATCAAGTTTTATCAGGACGCTACCATTGGGGGTAAAAAGGTGAAAGCGGGCACCTACTCGTTATTTACCATTCCGGGCGAAAACGAATGGACAATCATCCTGAACTCAGATTTAGATTACTGGGGCGCTTATTCTTACAAACAGGAAAATGACGTACTGCGCGTGACCGCACCCGTCAAAAAATCGGGCACACCGCTTGAAAACCTCTCCATTCAATTTGCCAAAGCTAACGGTAACGATACCGTTATGCGGCTCGGCTGGGACACAACCGTAGTGGAAATTCCTGTCTCTTTTTAACAGAATCAGGTCTCCGGTAGTGCCGGAGACCTGATTCTGTTCTTCTCGTCCGCGACTGTTTCGTGACGAACAGGGCGAACCGGCTCCAACAGGTCCGTTGCCGAAATCGACATTTGGGATTATAATGGCGGACTATCTCAGGCTTATTCGTACGTTATGTCAATAACTCGTTTGCCATTTATATCCGGGTTTCCAATTGATAGTCTAGTGATTTCTTTACCTGATAACTGCCTTTTGACATACCGCACACTTTTTGTTGTTCGTCCGTTGACTACATACGTAATGGTTCCTTTCGGGTAATCAAATAAGTTTATTGCTTTTTTTATCCTTGTGGTACCCTCCGGAGAATCAACGATCTCCTCAGCCGACAGGCGCTTTATACGAATGGGCTCATGACTTGGCTGAGCCTCACTCCGTCTTTGGGCTTGCGCCATTGAGGTATGGCCTAGTAAAATGTAAGCGATCAGGCATATACAAAATTCAACACTTTTCATATTGATCATCGTTTACAGCTAAGATAAATTATAGGGTTCATTGGTTGGAATAGCAGCGCGTTTTGTACGCAGAAATGAATCAACCATTTCTGCATAAAGTCACGTGGTCTGCACGAACCTATTCTGACGGTAAAAAAACAAAAAGCCGAGTAAGAACAGATTATTCCACCGTAAAGCTACTGGTGGTACACACGCTGCCCGCATCGGTGGTGAGGCAGATGGTGCCGGTGAGCGCGTCGGCCGGCACAGTTACGATCAGCGCATTACCGGCCTGCCGGAATTTAGCCGCAGTTGATTTTCCACCGCCGAACCGGATATCTTTTACAGCCGTCAGGTTTTGCCCCGTCAGCGTAACCTCATCACCGGCTTTGCCCGTTTTTGGGGTAAACTCCAGCGCCGACGGCAGCCGCAGAACCGTAAAGGATTCCGGCGTCGTGGTCGTTTCACCAGATTCGTTGGTGACGGTAAGCGGCCCCGTTTGGGCATCAGCGGGCACTTTCACCCAAAGTTCAGTCTCTTCATTGCGGCCATCAGCTATTGCGGCCGTCCGGCTACCCGTAAAGAAAACGCTGGCGTCCTGCAGGTAATTACCCTTGATGATTACCCGACCGCCCACCATCGTACTGCTGGTAAAGCTGGTCACCACTGCTTTCTGCACCACCGTCAGACTGCGCGTAGTGGTAGCGGTACCGGCGCGATTGGTCACGGCAACGAGCCCGGTAGTGGCATCGACGGGTACGGTCACCCGGACCTCGGTGCCTTCGGTACGCCGGACAATCATGGCCGTTTTACCATTCACCGTTACGTCAGTAATGCGATGGAGGTTCTGGCCGGTAATCACGACCTCTTTACCCCGGCCAGTGCGGGAGGGAGTAAACACAAGACTGGCGGGTATCTGAATGAACAGAAACGCCTGCTGGCTCGTGGTACTGCCACCGATCCCACTGACGGTTACCGGTACCTCGCCCACCTGACTCCGCTCGGGTACGGTTACGTCCAGTTGTGTGTCACTCAATACCTTAAACACGGCAGTTAGTGTACCAAAAGAGACATTGGTCACATCCCGCAGATTCTGACCTGTAAGCGTTAGTTTATCCCCGGCGATCCCTTCAGTTATGCTTAGGCCATTGGCGTTAATTACAGGGGCGGCTACAATAAAGAGCGTATCGGCGCTGGTAGCCTGCACCCGCTCAAATACCGTTATGGAGATCTTACCGGTAGTCGCAGTGGTCGGGATCACCGTGCGGATCTCGGTATCCCGAACCTGCGTCTGGTCTTTGTCTGTAAGTTGGCCATTGATACGCACAACGCCATCCAGCAGGTTCCGGCCCTGAATGACCAGTTCGGTACCGGTTTTGGCACGTTTGGGGGTGAAGCTGGTAACCTCCGGCGTACCAGTCACGATAAATTCACCGGTACTGCTACCCCCCTCGGTGTCGACGGTAACCGTCACGGGGCCACGAGGTATAGTAGCCGGTACCGTCACTACAACTTCCTGCGGAGAAGTCGGCGTAATCTCGCTGACCGGTACCTCTCCGAATCGAATGCTTTTTACTTTATCCAGAAAGTCGCCTGTCAGCGTTACCCGGCTTCCCGGCAGCCCGTTGACCGGCACAACCGACGCCAGCACCGGCTTGGGCTGCAAGATGATAAAAGGCAGCGGATCAGACACCCCGTTAGTGTTGGTAACCCGTACCTGCGTTGGCCCGGCGGCTAACCGGGGCACTATGGCTTTGATGGTCTGCTCATCGTGGCTTCGGATATCGGCCGTTACAAAACTCCCCGACTGCCCAAGAGTTACGGTTGGGTTAGAACCAAACTGAGCCCCTTTGAGCGTAAATTCTTCACCTACCGCAGCCTGGTTGGGAAACAACTGCCATAACTCAGGCAGCGTTTTTTGAACCTGACAACTCTGAAGGCTAATCAAAAGAAGAACAAGAAAAAAAGCGGGTATACGACTATTCATAACGTCGGATTTCGGATCCGGTACAAACTGATATCTGACAAAAATAGCCAATTTAAAAGTCATAAAACCATTTATGCATAAACCCTGTTATCCGACAAATTACCCATCCTTTCAATTCGCGAGTTAATGAGCTACCACAGCCTGAAAGCAAACCATTTATTGAAGCTTAAAACCCTGGGTGACCTTAAAGCCGCCGGTTATCAGCCACGTTCAATCAAGCAGGAGTTACGGGAAAATCTGATACAAAAAATTCGGGATAAGGAAGTCGTCTTTCCGGGTATCTGGGGGTACGAAGATACGGTTATTCCGGATGTTGAACGCGCCATTTTATCCATGCATCATATCAACCTGCTCGGCTTACGCGGGCAGGCCAAAACGCGTATCGCCCGGTTGATGATCAATCTGCTGGACGAGTATATTCCCGTGGTCGCCGGATCGGAACTGAACGATGACCCTCTGCATCCGCTGTCGCGCTACGCCCACGATCTGATCGCGGAAAAAGGCGACGACACACCCATTGCCTGGCTCCACCGCGACGACCGCTATACCGAAAAGCTGGCTACACCCGATGTATCAGTGGCCGACCTGATCGGCGACGTTGACCCGATCAAAGCGGCCACGCTGAAGCTGCCCTACTCTGATGAGCGGACGATCCACTTCGGCCTGATACCCCGCTCACACCGCTGTATTTTTGTGATCAACGAATTACCGGATCTCCAGGCCCGCATCCAGGTGTCGCTGTTCAACATTCTGCAGGAGGGCGATATTCAGATCCGGGGCTTTAAGCTGCGCCTGCCGCTGGACATTCAGTTTGTGTTTACCGCCAACCCGGAGGACTATACGAACCGGGGCAGCATTGTAACACCCCTGAAAGACCGGATCGACAGTCAGATTGTTACCCACTATCCGAAATCCATCGAGATCGGCAAGAAAATCACGCAGCAGGAAGCGGTTATCAAGACCGAGCAGAAAGGGCTGGTTAAAACCAACGACCTCATCGCCGACCTGATCGAGCAGGTGGCCTTTGAAGCCCGCGAGAGCGAATATGTCGACTCCAAGAGTGGTGTATCGGCCCGGATGACCATTTCGGCCTTTGAGAATATGCTATCGTCGGCGGAGCGCCGGGCGCTGCTGAACGGCGAGAAAGAAACGTACGTGCGGATTGCCGATTTGTACGGCGCGGTACCGGCCATTTGCGGCAAGGTGGAACTGGTATACGAAGGGGAGGTAGAAGGCCCCGTCATTGTGGCTCAGAATCTGATCGGCAAAGCCATCCGCAACCAGTTCCTACAGTACTTCCCGAATCCGGAGAAGGCCAAGAAAGACAAGCGGGGTAATCCTTACAAAAAAATATCGGACTGGTTCGGAGACGGGAACACCATCGACATTCTGAACGAACTGAGCAACCGCGATTACGAAAACCGGCTGCGCACCATCGACGGTCTGGATGATGTGATCGATCAGTTTCACACCCGGCTCAGCCGCCAGGAAAGAATCTTTATGATGGAGTTCGCCCTGCACGGCCTGGCCGAGCACTCACTCATCGGCAAAAAAGCCATGGACACCGGCCAGCAGTTCAAAGATCTCCTGGGCTCCATGTTCAGTCCCGGCAGCCGCTTTGAAGAGGAAGATGATGACGATGATAAGTTTTAAGTAGGCAGTGTGCAGTAGGCAGAAAATAAAGCCACCAGTGGGCCGCCAAACTCTGCCTACTGCTAACTGCCTACTGTTTACTCAACCACCACGGCCGTGCCGTTGCAGCTCACCATAAGCATGGAGCCGTTGCCGCCGATGGTTTCGTAATCCAGATCAACGCCGATGATCGCGTTGGCCCCCAGGCGGTGGGCCTGGTCCATCATTTCTTTAATGGCAATACTTTTGGCTTCGCGGAGGCCCTGCTCATAAGCACCTGAACGGCCGCCCACAACATCCCGGATGCCGGCCAGGAAATCCTTAACAAAGTTGGCTCCGATAATGGCTTCGCCGTTTACCAGGCCAATGTACTTTCTGATGCTCTTTCCCTCAATGTTTGATGTAGTTGTTATCAGCATAGTTAGTCGTGTTCACTGCGTACCGATTTCAGCGCGCTGTTATGAGCAAGCGCAGAGAATTCGCAAAGGTCGCAGAGTTTTTAATACTTACAAATACTTACGGACAGGCGGTCGGTTCTCAGGAGCGCACCGCAAAATCCTGTATCCGGGCGGGCCGGAAACCCCGCCGGCCGGCTGAAACGAAAACCGGGGAACGATACTTAAACTGGTGTAAAAACATCGTTTGGGTTGTTCTTCCGGATGAAGTGACTGGGGAATGCCAGCCGGAATGTCGTCCCCTCTCCTACTACGCTTTCGACCTCAATGGTGGCTCCCAGCTTTTCGGTCAGGGACTTCACGATAGATAAGCCAAGGCCCGACGAACTTTCGTTATTGGTCGGCTGCGCTGAGAGCCGCTGAAACCGTTTGAATAATCTGGGCATATCGTCCGGCCCGATACCGGGTCCTTCGTCGCGGACGGCGATATAAAGTTGGCCCTGTTTAAGGTAGCTGTTGACAAATATATTTTTGCCGAACAGCGAGAATTTCAGCGCGTTGCTGATCAGATTATCCAGGATTCGCACCAGCGATTCGGGATCGGTATGCAGCATAACCGCTTCATCGGGAGCGTTCAGGTGCAGCTTTATCTGCTTTTGGCGGGCCTGCGCTTCAAAACCATCCACGACTACCTCCAGCAGATCATTCAGCTCCATATCCATCGTATGCACCGGCTCGGTAGACGAGATGAGCTTGTTATAAAATACGATGCTGTCGATCAGCGTGGCCCCGCGCTTCACGGTTTTCAGGCCATAATTGATGTTATCCTGCTGCTCGGCGTTGAGGGATCCGAGCATGGGTAGAAAATCGAAGACAAAGCTGATGGTTGCCAGCGGAGATTTCAGGTCGTGGGCAATGACACCGATCAGGTTTTCTATTTCGCTTTTAGCGTCGGCCAGCTGCTCATTTTGCCGGACCAGCAACCGGCGCTGTTCGTCTAGCTGGCTGTAGAGTTGATAGAGCTCCGACACATCGTTAAACAGCCAGATACGGCCTTTGAAGTAACTGGTCCGGATCGGCTTCGTCAGCACGCTCAGTACCTTGTCGGCAAAGGTCCATATCCACTCTTTTGTCACAAACCGGGAGTCCATCAGCAACTGCCCGGCCGCTTCGTTGATGTCGGTCTGGTTGGTGGCCTGGTTGCGGAGCCGCATCATACCGGCCGATACGGCAGCCGCCATGGGGCGCAGGTTATCGGCTTCCAGATCCAGCAGTTCAATCGCCGACTGGTTTACCCAAGCCGTATTATCGTCTTCGTTAATGCGGATAATCGCTTGCGGAATAGTGGCAAACAAAAACTCGTATTGCTGCTCCAGATTCAGACGGCTGACTTCAAGCCGGAAAATAGTCACCTTGTCGCCGAGCATCCGGAGCGCCATCTCCACATCGGCAGCGCCCGGTTCGGTCGTTTGCCGCCAGGCGAGCAGGATCCATCCTTTCAGGGAATCGGTCACCACGCGCAGGCCGGCTACCTGCACATAAGGACCCAATAGCGTTTTGATCGGCCGGCGGGGGGTAAAGTCCGGCTCCATAAAAAAGTCGGTCGTTTCGGTCAGTTCCGCCAGTTGCGTCGGATTTATGGAGGTAGGGACCGGTATGACCGGATGCACGTACGACACGTCGGCCGTCCACTCATCGCGTTCGCGGAGCATATAGCAGCTGTCGGCCTGCGTATACGCCTTCACCAGTGTAACATACGCATGCACCGTTTCGAGCGCGGTAGTAGACCTGCCTGGCGCTACCCGGTAAAACTGCTGTTGAAACTGCCTCCACTCCATAGCCGGTTCGGTTCAGTTCAGAAATGGTCTGATTGTTCGTACAACTTCCCCGGCATCGCTGATGTGCGGAAAATGGCCTTCGGAATCAATAAATGCCAGGCAGGAATCCGGAATATGGTCGTGCAGGTAATGCGTAGCCTGCGGGGACACCGCTATATCGTGATTGCCCTGGATCAGCAGCGTAGGCTGCCGTAGCTTTTCTATATCGGTCCGGTGGTCGGAGTAAAAGATCACCCTGGCCGTAGCCAGCGCGACATCGGGTCGCATGGCCGACAAGGTTCTGGCAAAAGCCAGCGCCAGGTGAGGGCGGTTGGCGTTCTGCATGGTCAAATGAGCAAAGCCGCTGGCCCACGCATGATAGTTGCTATCCATCTGCTCAAAAATCCCTTCCAGCGTTTCGGCATCAAAGCCGCCGGTATATCCGGTGTCATTGACGTAACGCGGTGATGCATTTAACAACACCATGCGCGAAAACCAATCCGGCTCCTCAATGGCGGCCAGGATGCCGGTCATACCCCCTACCGAATGACCTAAGAAAATCACATTCCGGAGCTGAAGTTCGTCCATAATATCCAGCAGATCCTCGGCAAAGACCGGTAACCGGTTGTATTTGCGCGGGTCAAAATAGCGGACGGTCTGCTCATTGGCCCCAACCATATCAAACAGGATTAGCCGGTAATCGTCGGCAAACGCCTGCGCCACCTCAGCCCAGGCCGTCTGGTCGGTGCCGAATCCGTGGGCAAATAAGATGGTTTGGCTGGCGGCCGGATTGCCGGTTATCCGCACATTATTTCGTTCAGTTACCTTCATCAGGACCGGTTAGCTATGATGGCAGACAGTTAGGGGCTATTAGCCCCGGATTGCTGTACTTAGACGGACGTTTGCGTAAAAAGTATCAGTATGGATCTGACTCCCGTAAAAGGTTCGTATACGGCAGGTTTGCAGCCGGCAAGCCATGCCTTTAATCGGTTTTTAATGCCAACTTAGGAAAATCATTCCGCTTCTGCAAAACCTATCCCCCTGGTCTTACATACAATCGGCCAGCGTTTGGATGTATTGCTCCACGTAGGCATCGGCTTCCCGGCTGCGGTACTGCAGAATGTATCGGGGGTGGTCCAGGGTAACGATCCTGTCAAAGAAGCGCTGCTGATCATTCAGCCGCTGCAGGTAGACCTCATTTTTCCGGCCCAGGCATACGGCTACCCGGCGGTCACAGCCAAAACCAATCTGCTGACGCACCGTCTCCGTAATAAACGGCCACAGGGCTGTTGTAAGCCCGCGGTCGTCGTAAAAATTGTAATTCTTACCCTGTTTCACCAACGCCAGCGGGTACAGGGAGGTCAGAAAAAACCGGCCGTAAAAAGCGGCCGGACCGCCAAACGCATCGACTACCCGGTAAATAAACCGGCTCGATAACTCGGGGGTAGGCGGCAGCCGGTTATCGATGCCGCAGTGGTTGATCAGCGCCTGGGGTGTGGTGAATGATATGCCCGTAACGCCAGCGCCAAAACGGCCCGGATTAATACCCAGCACATACACGCGTGGCTGGTGGTCACTGAAGTACTTTGTAAAGAACGTTTGGACGATTGTCTGCACCTCCGGCTGCCGGTACGGATTCAGCACCGATATGCCCGGCGGCAGATCGCCCGGATCGGAAAGGTTTAGGTAATAGCGGATGGCCAGATCGGCAAAAGTGAGCGTCATGTATTTAAAACGTTTCAGGGCGTAAAAAGTACAGTTCACCGGATGCAAATCGCTGTTCAACGGGTGTCCGGATGGCAAATGCAATTCGGCCCGCCATCTTTGAAGCGTAGTTCAACAATTAACTATTCACACCACAAACACTATGAAAAATTTATTTGGTCTGCGGTCATTCATCATGACCATGCTGGTTCTCTCCGTTGCCGTTGTTGGTTGTAAGAAAGACAACACAGAAATTGATCCAACGCCGTCTAAGAGTTCGGTTGAAGGGACCTGGAAAATGACCGGTATGAAAGTAAATCCGGCCATTGATTTAGGTACGGGCCAGACGTTCACCGATATCATGGACCTCCTGAAGCTCATTCCGGAAGGTGAGCAGGCCGTAGCCTGTCTGAAAGACACAAAAATCACCTTCCAGAAAAGCGGTAAAGTTACGGCCGCAGCCTCTCCGGCCTGCCAGTCAGATGAGGATACCGGAATGGGCGTAGAAGATAATTCAAGCTGGAAAGTACAGGGTGACAAAATTATTCTGACCGACAGCGATGGCCCCTCAGAATACGATCTGTCTGTGAGCGGATCAACGATGAAGTGGAGCCAGGTTGCAGACGAAGACTGGGATGGCGATGGCAAAAATACCCGCTATACCTACACGCTGGAATTCCGCCGTCAATAATAGTAATCGACAAACTTTATCAGGGCTCCTCTCAGACGAGAGGAGCTTTTCTTTTTACTGCTCAAAGAACTGGTAGCAGATCAGGGCAATCTCACCAATGATTCGTTCGGCTTCTTCGGTGCTGGTACCCTGCACCAGCACCGACAGCACAAACGGCCGGCGGGCATATACAATACCGGCATCTCCGCGTACATATGTCAGCTTACCCGTTTTATGCGCCACCGCCACCGATTTCGGCAGCAGTCGGGGAATCGTAAGCGTATCGTCATTCTGCTTCAGCATAGTAATCATTTCCCGGCACAGGGCCGGTGTGGACAGTTCATAACCGGCCATCTTCTTTAGCAGCGTATTCAGCTCACAGGCGGCCACGTAGTTATCAATGCCCCGTTTCACGGCCGTTGTATCCATCATCATCCGGTTCAGGCGGGTATGGGTCAGGCCAAGCGACTGCATGCGCTGGTTAATTACCTCAAAACCAATCTCCTGAATCAAAATGTTTGTAGCCGTGTTATCACTATGGGTGATCATCAGTGTGATCAGGTCCCGGTACGCGATCCGGCTGCGGCTGGGATAGGCAGCCAGCACCCCGGAGCCACCCACCTTATCGGAATCGACCAGGATGTAAATTTCGTCGGGGTCCAGCCGTCCGGCTTTCACCCACTCCATGGCTTCGATCAGAACAGGAATTTTGATCAGGCTGGCGGAAGGAACCGGAACATGGGCCTGGTAGAAAAAGGCTGGCGTGCTGGCCGGTTCGCTGCCCGACTGCAGAGCCTCCACCGCCAGGCTAACGCGGACAGTGGCCGGGAGCTTTTGTAAATAAGCCGTTAACTGATCGGGTAGCGATTGCCCATACGCCGATGTGAGAACCAGCCAGAGGCTGCTGACGAGAATGGGCCGGCGGAGAAACCGGGACGGGTTGATTTCCGTCAGAAAAGAGGCATCAGGTATCACGCAGGAGCGTACAATTTTCATAGAAGGAAACGAGCGGTTCTGCCGGTCAAAAAGCGGTCAGACAGGTGAAAAACAGGGACTTTTTGCCGACTCGGAAAGCTTGATTATATTAAGGCAATTAACGGCAATATAGTAGGATTTCAGCAAAAAAAGTTGTATTTTTACCATCTGAAATACCCTGATTTCCTGTACCCGCCAAGACCTCAATATCGACACACAGACATTATTAGAGACTATATGACAAACGAACTTGTTGAAGCAGACATCCGGACCGAATCAGACGGGCAGAATGGCTACGGCGCCAGCAACATTCAGGTGTTGGAGGGTTTAGAAGCCGTACGGAAACGCCCCGCTATGTATATCGGTGACGTCAGCGCCAAAGGTCTGCACCACCTGATCTGGGAGGTTGTAGATAACTCCATCGACGAGGCTCTGGCCGGGTACTGCGACACCATCCAGGTTACCATCAACGTAGACAATTCCATTACTGTACGCGACAACGGCCGGGGTATCCCGACCGGCATGCACCCTAAGATGAAGAAGTCGGCCCTGGAGGTCGTGATGACGGTGCTGCACGCGGGTGGTAAGTTTGATAAAGATACCTATAAAGTTTCCGGCGGTCTGCACGGCGTGGGCGTCTCCTGCGTCAATGCCCTGTCGACGCACCTGCGCGTAGAAGTACACCGCGAAGGCAAAGTCTTTGAGCAGGAGTACGAAATTGGCCGGCCGCTGTATCCCGTCCGTGAAATCGGTACGGCTCCGGATACCGGCACGATCGTTCACTTCAAACCGGACGATACCATCTTCAATGAGACCGTTTACAAGTTTGACACCGTGGCCGGTCGTCTGCGTGAGCTGGCGTTCCTGAACAAGGGCATCCGCATTACGCTGACCGACCTGCGCGAACTGGACGAAAACGGTCAGCCGCAGTATAAGGAGTTCCTGTCGCAGGGAGGTCTGACGGAATTCGTCAAATACCTCGACGAAACGCGCCCGTCGCTGGCGGGTATGCAGCCGATCTACATGGAGAGCGAAAAAGGCTCTACGCCTGTGCAGGTGGCGATGGTGTACAACATGGAAGCCAGCGAGAACATCTCCTCGTACGTCAACAACATCAATACCATTGAAGGCGGTACGCACGTGCAGGGCTTCCGGATGGCGCTGACCCGTATTCTGAAAAGCTATGCCGAACGTAACAGCCAGGTTCTGGGGAAAAGCGCCGGTAAAGTAACCTTCGACGGCGGTGACTTCCGGAAAGGCCTCACGGCCGTTATTTCGGTGAAAGTAGCCGAGCCGCAGTTTGAAGGACAGACCAAAACCAAGCTTGGGAACAGCGATGTGGTGGGAGCAGTAAGCACCACCGTTGCCGAAATGCTGGAAACCTGGCTGGAAGAGAATCCCAAAATAGCCCAGGAGATTATCCGGAAAGTGTTGATTTCGGCGCAGGCCCGGATCGCAGCCGATCTGGCGTATAAGCGCATCATGGCCGACCGGAAAGACTTCATGAGCGGTATGGGTCTCCCCGGCAAACTGGCCGACTGCTCCGATACCGATCCGGAAAAATGCGAACTCTACCTGGTGGAGGGTGACTCGGCCGGTGGCTCGGCCAAGCAGGGCCGCAACCGGGCGTTCCAGGCCATTCTGCCGCTTCGGGGTAAGATCCTGAACGTAGAGAAGGCCATGGAGCACAAGATCTACGAGAACGAAGAAATCAAGAACATCATCACGGCGCTGGGCATAACCTTCAAACGGGACGGTGACGAGACGGTGATGAACCTGGAGCGGCTGCGTTACCACAAGGTCATCATCATGACCGATGCCGACGTAGACGGTAGCCACATCCGGACGCTGATCCTGACCCTGTTCTTCCGGCATATGCGTCCGCTGATCGAAAACGGCTACCTATACATCGCCCAACCCCCGCTTTACCTGGTTAAGAAAGGCAAGGAAGAGCAGTACTGCTGGACCGAGCAACAGCGTGAGCAGGCCGTTAGCCGCCTGGCCGGATCAGGTCGCGAAGAGAATGTACACGTGCAGCGGTATAAAGGGCTGGGTGAAATGAACCCCGAGCAGTTGTGGACCACCACCATGGACCCCGACAAGCGCAGCCTGAAGCGGGTGACCATTGAATCGGCCGCCGAAGCCGACCACCTGTTCTCGATGCTGATGGGTGATGAAGTAGCCCCCCGAAGAGATTTCATCGAACGAAACGCTAAATACGCAAGAGTTGACGTTTAAAAGAAAGCGGGCTGATCGGCCCGCTTTTTTGTTTATAAATCAGGGATATTTTCTCACCTGACGAGTTTATTTCTTGAACCCAACCGACAATACTACCGTGATAGGAAATCTGATACATAAACTGACACAGCGCAACCGGGAAGGAGCCGGCACCGGGAAGGAGGTAGATAAAATGACTAAAGTCAGCGAAAAGGTCAGCAACGTCATTGAACAGAGTAATTACCTCAGCCGGGATCTGAGCTGGCTGAAGTTTAATGAACGGGTGCTGGACCAGGCCCGTAGTCTCAACAGGACCCTGATGGAGCGGTTGAAGTTTCTGGCCATTACAGCTTCCAACATGGACGAGTTCTTTACCATTCGGGTTGGTAGCTTATATAATTACCTGGATTATGGTAAGGAGCGGGTCGATTATTCCGGTTTGCGGGAGGTTCCCTTCCGGAAGGCGCTGCTCACGGCTGCCCAGCAGTTCAGCAAAGACCAGCACCAGGTTTTTCTGGAGGAGTTGCTGCCTTTATTCGCCGAGAACGAACTCCAACTGGTTCACCACAACGACCTGACAGCGGACGAGCAGCAGCAAAGCGAAGCGTATTTTGACCGGACGATTTATCCGATGCTGACGCCCATGCTGTATGACTACACGCATACCTTTCCGGTGTTGTTACCCAAAGTGCTGATTTTTGGGGTAGTTACGAAAAACCCGGATCAGCCGCATATCCATGAAGAGGACCACCAGCGGCTTTCGTTTGTGCAGATACCCGCCAACCTGCCCCGGTTCATGAATTTTGAACGGGACGGCGAGGTGCTGTTTTTACCCCTTGAAGAAATAATCCGGCAGCATATCAAAAAACTGTACCGGAATGTCGAAATTCTGTCGGTGAACCTCTTCCGGATAACCCGAAACGGCGATTTTACGCTGGAAGAAAGCGATGATATCGAAGCCGATTTCATCGACGAAATCAAACAGAAAATCAAGAACCGTCGCCTGGGCCGCGTTGTCCGGGTTGAACTCGAAGCCGGCGATAGAGCGCCTGGCCAGGAATGGATGGTGAATCTCCTGAAGAAGCGCTGGGAGATTGATGACTACAATCTGTTCGAAACACCTTCGCTGATCGATTACACGAGCCTGTGGCAGATTGTGCGGCATCCGGATTTTAAAGATGATCTACCGGCTCCGCATCCGCCCGTCCCGCCGTTAGGGCTGGAGCGCGAGAAGGTTACCGACATCTTTGAAACGATGAAGGAGCGGGACATCCTGCTGCATCATCCGTACAACAATTTCGAGCCGGTGCTTCAACTGCTGGAACAGGCCTCTGAAGACCCGAACGTACTCGCCATCAAGCTGACCATTTACCGGCTGGCCAAACGCTCCCGCATTACGGAGGCCCTGCTGAAAGCCGCCGAGAATGGAAAACACGTATCCGTTCTGTTTGAGGTAAAAGCCCGCTTCGACGAAGAAAATAACATCCGCGAGGCACAGCGGCTGCAAAAAGCCGGCTGCTTTGTCATTTACGGCATCAGCCGGTTCAAAACCCATACCAAACTGCTGCTGGTAGTCCGCAATGAGGGTAACCGTGTTGTGCGCTACGCTCACCTGTCGAGCGGGAACTACAACGAAGAAACAGCCAAACTATACACCGATATTGGCCTGCTGACAACCAATGAGGTTTATACGCAGGATATATCGGAGTTCTTCAACGTTATCACGGGTCATTCGTTGCCGAACGATTATCAGAATCTGATTACGGCTCCGCGTGATATGCGGAAGCAGCTGATCAACCTGATCCGGTGCGAGGCTGAGAACGCGCAGAATGGTCTGCCGAGTGGTATCTGCATCAAGATCAACTCGCTGGAAGACCAGGAAGTAATCAGCGAACTCTACAAAGCGTCTCAGGCGGGGGTACGCATCCGGCTGATCGTGCGGGGTATCTGCTGCCTGCGTCCGCAACGCCCCGGCCTCAGCGAGAATATCACCGTGCGTTCGCTGGTCGGTGATTTCCTGGAGCATACACGTCTCTTTTACTTCCACAACAATGGGGATCCAAAAGTCTACGGCGGCAGTGCTGATATTATGGTCCGCAGCTTCGACCGGCGCATCGAATCGCTTTTTCTGCTGGCCGACAGCCGGGTAAAGCAGGAAGTTATCCATATCCTCCAGTATAACCTGCTCGACAACATCAACGCTTATGTGCTGAAAGAAGACGGCAATTACGAGCGCTGCTGCCTGGATGATGGCGGAGAGCCGTTCAATACGCAGCGGTTATTTTTCGACGTTACCGAAGAGGAGGTCATGACTGCCCGTTTATTCGACGACGTGCAACCGGTGGATACAGTCCCGGATGCAGTGGAGGAGCACGAACCAGACGAGGAAGAGGTGCATTGATTCACCTGATTGTTAAAATAACGAAGCCTGTAGGTGTATCTCCCGCAGGCTTTTGTTTTTCCAGACTAAAAATTAGCGGGTGAATTCGCCGGCTTAGAAAGAGCAAAGCCGCTAGTGCGCCTGACCTTTCGGTGTGGTTTATGTATTAGTTTGTATCTTCGCAGGCTTTTTGCGCTGTAAACTGGACACCTGATAACTTACTAAGCATTTAATGAGCCGTTTCACCGGATTAATCGGTATCGTTCTGATTCTGGGCGTAGCCTACGCTTTATCAAATAATCGAAAAGCCATAAATTACCGTACTGTAGGCGTGGGGCTGCTGCTCCAGTTCGGCCTGGCAGTATTTGTCCTGAAAACCGAAGCCGGCCAGCAGATTTTTCAATGGCTGGGTCATAACATCGACCGGCTTCTGCGGAAAGCGGGCAAAGGGGCCGAATTCGTTTTTTCCCCCCTGGTGAAGCCCGAGATACTAGGCCGGGTATTCGGGCCGGAAAATAATTTCATTTTCTTCTTCCAGATCATCCCAACCATCATTTTCGTCGCCGTACTGGTGAATATTTTCTACCATCTGGGTATTATGCAGCGGGTGGTCGCCGTGATGGCCCGCGTGATGAAGTGGCTGATGGGTGTGAGCGGTGCCGAAGCACTGTCGAACGTGTCGAGTACGTTTGTTGGGCAGGTGGAAGCGCAGATTATGATAAAGCCGTACCTGAAGGGCATGACCATGTCGGAACTGCTGGCGTCGATGTCGGGTAGTTTTGCCTGTATTGCGGGTGGTGTTCTGGCGGTCTATATCTCGCTTGGTGTACCGGCACCGTACCTGCTGGCGGCCAGTATCATGGCCGCACCGGGGGCGCTGGTGATCAGTAAAATTGTGATGCCGGAAACCGAAGTCTCCGAAACACAGGGAACCGTTCGGGTAGACATCAAGAAGCATCACGCCAACCTGCTCGACGCCATTGCGGCCGGGGCCAGCGAGGGATTAAAGGTGGGTTTTAACGTGGTAGCCATGCTGATCGGCTTTATTGCCCTGATTGCCCTGATCGATAGCCTGTTATTTCGGATAGGGTTTTACATATTCGGAATGTCTAACCTGAGCCTGAACTTCCTGCTGGGCAATGTGTTTTCAATTTTTGCCTGGGCGATGGGCGTACCTACCAAAGATATTCAGGCCGCTGGGGCCCTGATGGGCACCAAGATGGTGGTAAACGAGTTTGTCGCGTATCTGGACCTGGTAAAAGTCAAAGACACACTGGATCCCAAAACGGTGGCTATCACCAGTTTCGCGTTGTGTGGTTTTGCCAACTTCTCGTCGATTGCCATTCAGGTAGGCGGTATTGGCGAGCTGGCCCCAACACGCCGGAGTGACCTGGCGCGGCTGGGTTTCAAGGCACTGATCTGCGGTACGCTGGCGTCGTATATGTCGGCTACGCTGGCGGGCCTGTTGCTATAGTTTTTCTTTAACTCCTTCTCTTAATATTTATATTTGAGTTCACAACCGTTGAACTCAACATGCTACAGACCAAACTTATTCCCCGCACGGCTTCGGCTCACGAGCCGCCCATGCTGATAAAGAACCTGCTGGCCCAGTCCCTGAAGTACGAACCGCAGCGCGAGATCGTCTACCGTGACCTGTTCCGGATGAACTACATCGAGTTTAACCGCCGGGTTCGCCGTCTGGCCAATATGCTGACAGACCTGGGCGTAAAAGCGGGCGATACGGTAGCGGTTTTCGATTGGGACAGTCATCGCTACCTGGAGTGTTTCTTTGGTATAACCGGCATCGGGGCCATTTTGCACACCATCAACGTACGCCTGTCGCCGGCGCAGATTCTGTATACCATGAACCATGCCGAAGACAAGCTGGTGCTGATTCATGAAGACTTTCTGCCCCTGCTGAACGCCGTCAAGGCCGATCTGACCACCGTGGAGAAGTATGTCTTTATGACCGACAAAGTGTATGCCGATCCGACAGCCGGCCATACCGTACCTGATGGTTTTGAAGGCGAATACGAAACCTTGCTGAAGAACACATCTGACGAATATAACTTCCCCGACTTCGATGAAAATACCTGGGCGACGACCTTTTACACGACCGGCACCACGGGTAACCCTAAGGGTGTTCACTTCTCCCACCGGCAGTTGTTTATGCACACAATGGGGCTGCTGACGTACGTTTCCGGCTATGAGTGTGTGCCCTTCAAGTCCGCGACAGACGTGTATATGCCCATAACGCCCATGTTTCATGTGCATGCATGGGGATTTCCGTTCCTGGCTACCATGCTGTCGGCCAGGCAAATTTACCCCGGCCGCTATGAGCCGGAGATGCTGCTGAAGCTGCTGGTAAAAGAAGGTGTTACACTCTCACACTGCGTGCCGACTATTCTGCAAATGCTGGTCAACAGTCCGGCTGCGCAGCAGTTCAAACCACAACTGGGTCGCTGGAAAGTTATTATTGGCGGGTCAGCGCTGACGCAGGGCTTAGCCAAAGCGGCTCTTGAACTGGGTATTCAGGTGTATGCCGGCTATGGCATGTCCGAAACTGCCCCTATTATGTCGGTTTCCTACCTGAACGACGAAGAAAAGCCCCTCCCAATTGACGAACAGGTGAACCTACGGACGCGGGCGGGGCGTATTGCGCCATTCGTGGAGATGAAACTGGTTGATGACCACGGTAATCCGGTGCCGCACAATGGCCATTCGGTTGGCGAATTGGTAGCACGTGGACCCTGGATGACGCAGGGGTACTACAAAGAGCCGGAGCAGTCGGAAAACCTCTGGCGCGACGGCTGGCTGCATACCGGCGACGTAGCTAGCATTTCTCCCGACAACTGGGTGCAGATTGCCGACCGAACCAAAGACGTCATTAAATCAGGTGGTGAGTGGGTATCTTCGCTGGCGATTGAAGACCTGCTCTCGCGGGTGGAGGGCGTTGCCGAGTCCGCCGTGATTGGCCTCCCCGACGACCGCTGGGGCGAACGCCCACACGCCCTTATCGTGCTAAAGCCGGACTACAACGGCAAAGTTACTCCGGCGCAGATTCGAGGCAGCTTGCAGCAACAGGTCGAGCGGGGCGACATTAATAAGTGGTACGTACCCGACCGGGTTATTTTAGTTTCGGAGATACCCAAGACGAGCGTGGGTAAAATTGATAAGAAGAAGATTCGTTCGGAGATGAAGGAGATTATTCTGAACGCATAGCTTTGTCATTCCGAGGAACGAGGAATCTTTGGCGGTACTGACTAGCAGCGTCTGAGATTCCTCCTTCGTCGGAATGACAAACCAACCAATTTAACCGCCTGGCAGTTTATCCTGCATGACCCGAATCGGCCTGCTCTCCGACACCCATAGTTATTTAGATCCTCAGGTATTCGACTACTTTAAGGACTGCGACGAAATCTGGCATGCCGGTGACATTGGTGCCCCGCAGGTGCTGGAGCAGTTGAAGGCGTTTAAGCCCGTCCGGGCCGTGTCGGGAAACATCGACGCAAAGAACGAGTGGGACTGGCCGGAGAACCTGCGCTTTACCCTGGAAGGCTTTGCTATTTGGATCACCCACATCGGCGGGTCACCTCCCAATTACAATCCAGTTACCCGGCCGCTCCTGCGGGCCAACCCACCTGATATCTTTGTGTGTGGCCACTCCCATATCCTGAAAGTGGCCCGCGACGCAAAAATGAATAATTTGCTATATATCAATCCCGGTGCCGCCGGCAAAACCGGTTTCCACCAGATGCGCACCTGTATCCGCTTCAATCTTGACGCCGGACGAATAACGGGTATGGAGGTAATTGAGTTGGGGAAGAAGTAGTACCCCCCTCTACTACTGCCACCCTCCTCCCAGCGACCGATACAAATCAATCAGCGAGTTATACTGGGCCTGTCGGGTTCGGATGAAACCCAACTCCGCATCCAGTACGCTGCGCTGGGCGGTGATTACCTCCAGATAGGAGGCATAACCGCTTCGGAACAGATCGTTGGAGATGGAAACGGCCCGTTCCAGCGCGTCAACTTCTCTCGCCTGAAAATCGGCTACTTTACGATAATTCTCAATGCCACGAAGGTTTGTTACTACTTCGCTGAAGCCGGTCAGGATATTTTGCTGATACCGGTACAACGCTTCGCGGCTCTGAGCAATCGAAAAGTTATAATTCGCCCGGAGAGGCCGGCGGTTAAGCACCGGGCCCGCCAGTCCGCCCAGTACACCCGCGGCCAGCGAGCCGGGATCAAACAGGGTAGCAGCCCTGAACGAATTCAGACCGACGTAAGGCGTTAGAGTGAGTGATGGCATAAACTGTAGTCTGGCCACGTCCACGTCAATATGAGCAGCTTCCAGTTCCAGTTCAGCCTGCCGGATGTCGGGCCGGCGACGCAGCATCTGGACCGGAATACCGGCAGCAACCGTAGCAGGTAGTTCCTGCTCATTGATGGTCCGACTCCGGCGAATCGGCTGAGGGTAGCGGCCCAGCAGCCGGTTCAGCTGATTCTCTGTCTCCACAATCTGCTGCTGTACCTGCACTTCCAGACTACGGGTGCCGAGCAACTGCGCGGTAAACTGCTGTACGGCCAGCTCCGTTACCCGGCCGGCGGCTTTCTGAACATCAACCAGTTGTACCGCTCTTTCCTGGAGGGTAATGTTCTGGCGAATAATATTCAGTTCACTGTCGAGCGCAATCAGGTTATAATACAACCGGGCTACTTCGGCAACCAGCGATGTTCTGACCAGATGCCGCCCCTGCTCAGAAGCCAGGAAGCGCACATAAGCAGCCTTTCGCTGGTTCCTCAGTTTACCCCAGATGTCAATCTCCCAGGAACTCCGAAGCCCCAGAAAGAAATCGGGAGTAGGATTGGGAATGCGACGGTCCTCACCTATTTTCTCCGACAAGTTAGTGTCGTAGTTACCGACTCCATTCATCGTGTACTTACCGAACTTTTCTACCCCGGCGGAACCAACAGCACTCACCAAAGGGAGCAAGGCTGCCCGACTGACGTCAAAGGTAGCGCGGGCCATTTCAATGCGTTGCGTGGCAATCCGAACATCGAGGTTATTGGTCAGCGCGGTATCGATCAGCCGCTCCAGATCGGCATCGGAGAAGAAGGCTTTCCAGTCCTGGTCACCCACACTGGTAGAATCAACGCTACCGGTGAAAGAAACGGGTGGAGCGGTTGCCCTGGGTCGTTGCGTAGGTCCATAGACCTGACAGCTGCTCAGTAGCAACAGGAATAGAAACGTATATAAAGAAAGATGTTTATTTACTGACGGTTGCACCATTTACATGAGTTTGAGTGAATACAGGAACAGGCTCCGACTCGTCGTCCTGTGGATTTTTCGACTTCAGGCGTTCGGCCAGTTTGGCAAACAGCACATACAGACCGGGAATCAGGAACAGTCCAAAAATGGTCCCGATCAGCATTCCTCCGGCGGCAGCCGTACCAATAGACCGGTTACCCAGCGCACCGGCGCCCGACGCCATACAGAGCGGAATAAGACCCGCAATAAACGCGAAAGACGTCATAAGAATTGGCCGTAGCCGCGATAGGGCACCCTCCCTGGCGGCTTTGATAATGGACAGCCCCTCTTTCTGCCGCTGATTGGCGAATTCGACAATCAGAATAGCGTTTTTACCCAGCAAACCGATTAGCATAACCAGGGCCACCTGGGCGTAGATGTTGTTCTGCAGACCAGCCAGTTGCAGGCACAGAAATGATCCGAACACCCCGGCAGGCAGTGACAGCAGCACCGATAGTGGCAGGAAGAGACTCTCATACTGCGCTACCAGCAGCAGATACACGAATACGAGACAGATGATAAAGATGTACATCGCCTGATCGCCCGAGGCAATCTCCTCGCGGGTCATACCGGTCCACTCGTAAGAGAACCCTCGCGGCAGCTTCTCTTTCGCCACTTCCTGAACGGCCCTAATGGCATCACCGCTGCTATAGCCGGGTCTGGGTTCACCGGTAATCATAGCTGAGGTAAACATATTGTACCGGGTAAGCTGCTCAGGGCCGTAGACCCGCTCCAGGCGGATAAAATTTGACAAAGGCACCATTTCCCCCTTTTCGTTCTTGACGTGCAGTTTCAGTACGTCCTCCGGCTTAGCCCGGTAACTGGGGGGCGCCTGCACCATCACCTTATACAGCTGGTTAAACCGGATAAAGTTAGAGGCATAAAAGCTGCCCATCAGTGTTTGCAGCGAGTTCATGGTGTTCTCAATCGATACCCCTTTCTGGGCAGCTTTCTCCTGGTCTACATGCAACAGATACTGCGGAAAACTGGGGTCAAAGCTGGTGAACGCATTGTTAACCTCGGGCCGCTCATTAAGAGCCGCAATGAAGCCTTTGGCTACATCGGCGGTTTTCTGCAGGTCGTCGCTGCCGGTGCGATCCTGAATGCGGAGTTCAAACCCGCTGGCATTACCAAAGCCCGGTACCGTAGGCGGTGAAAAATACTGAATGCTGGCGTCGGTGATATGTTTGGTTTTTTCCTGGAGTTCGGCAATGACATCATCAACGGATGCCGTTCGCTCATCCCAGTCCTTCAGGTTCACCATCCCCATACCGTACGAAGCACCGGCTCCGTCGGTCATCAGGCTCAGACCCGCCAGCGTCGAAACGTTTTCAACGGCTTCCATTTTAGAAGCTACCGCCTGTACCTGATCCATGACTTTCTCGGTACGCTCCACCGTAGCTCCCACCGGCGTAGTCACGTTGACGTAGATCATACCCTGATCTTCGGTCGGAATAAAGCCGGTTGGCAGAACGGTACTGATGCCCCAGGTGCCTATGATAAACAGCAGCAGTACCCCCAGCGTCACCGTCCGGCGGTTGACAAAAGGCCGTAACCACCCCATGTACTTGTTGGCGAGGGAGTCGTATGCCCGGTTAAACCGGGTGAAGAAACGACCCAGCAGGCCTTTCTGCTCGCCATGAACCGGCTTGAGCAACAGCGCACACAGAGCGGGTGTCAGCGTTACAGCATTGATACCGGAAATCACAATGGATATGGCCAGGGTCAGCGAGAACTGCCGGTAGAAGATCCCTACCGGACCCGACAGAAACGCCACGGGGATAAATACCGCCGACATAACCAGGGTAATGGCAACAATGGCCCCGCTGATCTCACTCATGGCCGCAAACGTAGCCTTCCGGGCCGACAGCTTCTGTTCGTGCATTTTGGCGTGAACGGCCTCCACCACCACAATCGCGTTGTCGACCACAATACCAATAGCCAGCACCAGCGCAAACAGCGTAAGCAGGTTAACGGAAAATCCAATTACGCCCATCAGCGCAAACGTACCCACCAGCGCGACCGGTACGGCCAGCGCACAGATGAGCGTAGAGCGCCAGTCCTGCAGAAACAGGAATACCACAATGAACACCAGCACAAAGGCCTCCAGCAGGGTGCGCAGCACTTCGTTGATAGAAGCATCCAGGAACCGCGATACGTCGTAGGCGAAGTTGTAGTTCATACCCGGCGGGAATGTGGCTTCTTTCAACTCTGCCATACGTTGCTTTACATTGGCAATAACCTCCCGCGCATTGGAACCAGGCCGTTGCTTGAGCATGATCGCGGCCGAGGGACGTCCGTCGGTTTTAGAAAGAACATTGTAGTCCTGCGAGCCAAATTCTATATCGGCGATATCCTTTAAGCGCAGAATAGACCCATCTTCATCCGTGCGGATCACGAGGTTTTCGTACTGGGTTTTTTCGATGAACTTCCCCGAGTAGCGCAGCACATACTGTAACTCCTGCGGGTCACGGTCGGCGCTTTCGCCAACTTTTCCGGGAGCGGCTTCTACGTTCTGCTTCCGGATCGCGGCAATAACTTCATCGGGAGAAACCTGGTAGCCTGTCATTAGGTCCGGTTTAAGCCACACCCGCATTGAATATTCCCGTGATCCCATGATCTGGGCATACCCCACACCGTCGATCCGCCGGAGTTCCTTCAGGATGTTGATGTCGGCAAAGTTGTAGATAAACTTCTCATCCACCGTAGGGTCGTCGCTGACCAGGTTGAGGTAAAGCAGCATACTGTTTACCTCTTTCTCCGTTGTAACCCCGGCTTTGATAACTTCTTCCGGAAGTTCGTCGAGTACCGTAGTCACCCGGTTCTGCACGTTTACAGCTGCCAGATCAGGGTCGGTACCTACCTTAAACGAGATCTGGACGAGGGTAGTGCCGTCGTTGCCGGATACGGAGGTCATGTAAGTCATACCGGGCACACCATTAATGGCCCGTTCCAGCGGTAACGCCACGGCTTTGGCTCCCACCTCGGCATTGGCACCGGTATAGGAAGCCGTGACCACTACGGATGGAGGAACAATATCGGGAAACTGAGTAACAGGTAAACTGGTCAGAGACACGATGCCCAGCAGGGTAATCATCACCGAGATGACAGCCGAGAGCAGCGGCCTTTTGATGAATGTGTTGAACATATAGAAATTTAGAATATTGTGGGATTTCGGATTTTGGATTTGATACAGCAGGCCTACTGAGCGCTGCTTTTCCAAAAGACGACTCCATAATTTTGAGAGTGACAAGCCTTATTCACTCATTCGCTCTTTTACTCATTTGCCGAGGCAACCAGGGCCGGAATACTATCGGTTGGTACAGGTTTAGGCACAATCTGCATACCTTCCCGAACGCTCTGAATACCCTCGTACACGATCCGCTCACCCGGCTTTAAGCCCGACTCCACCAGATAGAATTTGTTATGGCGGCCACTCGGGACAAAGCTTCTCATTGTGACTTTATTCGAATCCCCAACAACATAGACATAGTTCTTATCCTGAATTTCGAATACAGCTTTTTGGGGAACCAGCAGGGCATTTTCGACTTCATTGGTTAAGCGGATCCGGCCCGTAGCACCATGTTTGAGCAAATGCTCCGGATTAGGAAAACGGGCACGAAACGCCAGTGTCCCGGAGTTTTCCTCAAACATACTTTCCATGGTTTCAACCTTGCCCTTATGGGCATAGGGCGTATTGTCGGCCAGACGCAGGTCTACCTGCGAATTCCACCCCGACGGTCCTTTCCGCTTCTTAATGTATTCCAGATAATCTTTCTCCGACACATCAAAATACACGTAAACTTCGCCGATGTCGGAGATGGTTGTCAGCAGTGAACCCTCATCAATGAGACTACCTCGTTTAAACGGAATACGGTTAATAATCCCGTCAAAAGGCGCACGAATACTGGCCTGTGCCAACCGCAGGGCAGCATTGGCTTTGGCCGACTGCGCTTCTTCAATGGCAGCCCTGGCGGCCTCCAGTTTAGCCTTTACCACCTTTAGTTCAGAAGCGGAAATCACTTTATTATCAACCAGTAAACGCACCCGCTCCAGCTCCACCTCGGCGGCATTCGCCCCGGCCGTCGCACTTTTCAGCGCAGCATTCGCTTTGGAGAGCTCCATCTGATATTCGGCGCTGTTGAGCTGGAAAAGAAGCTGACCTTTCCGAACCGGCTGTCCTTCGTCGATCAGGATTTTATCCAGAAAGCCTGATACACGGGCTCGGATTTCGACATTCCGAACGGCTTCCAGGTTGCCCACATATTCGCGTTCGAGCGTTGCCGACTGGGTAGAAAGCTGCACCACGGGCAGGACCCGCTCTTCGGTTTGCTTGGTTTCATTATCTTTTTTGGCCGAACAGCCAACCAGGAGAGATCCTATAATCAGCAACGTTACGGCTGAGTGTGTTTTCATAGGGGATGAGTGATTGTAGAAAGAATGGTATAGTGCCATAGATATAACTCATTGTGAGAATCTGTATATAATTGTATATACAGCAATTGGCCCTACAAGACATGCATAACCAGCTAAGACGCATTTTACAACGGCAAAAACGGTAGGGGTTTAAGAAGCAGGTAATGCGGTAACTGCAGGATACTAGCAAATAACCGGCTCTTGAATTAGCATTTCCTTAGAACGAGATTAGGATCTCATTAGAAAAAACTTAATCAGGCCCAGTCGTGTGTTGACTGAGGGGGAGGAGAATCTGGCGGAATGCACCACAGGGGTCTGCTTCTCAGATAGTTGCGGAAGCTCGACGTCTCCCGAACAGACCAGAATAGAAACCCGCCTTTCTGGTTTTCCAGCGCAGCGGCTGAGAAATGCTGCGACTCATCGCAAGATGAATGACTCTCGGTCGATTCATCTGCCTGCAGGTTAACCTGCGACACGAGTACCATTTTACGCCGGATGGGCGCACGTTGCCGCTTCTTATTGTAGATGTCCGGCGTATACTTCTGAATAGTTACTTTATTAATTTCTTTACAGGGTTCAGGCACAGCATAGGGAGCACTGACAGCGGAGTAACACGCTATCAGAAAGAGAATTGTTATGTGTATAACGCCCTTCATCTTTCCCATGTTAAGCTAAAAATACCAGCCTGACTTACCAGAGCAAATAGTATTTTTCCTTGAAGTTAATTAGTAACTTTCTAATAATTGTAATAAAAAGTCGGTTTTTTGGGGCTGTCTACTTATTTTAACTAAATAATTCTGATAAAAGTTGGAATATTTTTATTTGCCCGTTCATTACGGCTCCCCGAGTTTGGGGATTGCAGTCTTTGTAAATAATGTAGACTTTTAGCTGAACAATATTTCCTGATTACCGATGCGGGTGCTACTCTATGAAGACAATGCCGCCATCCGGGATGCGCTGTCGATTCTGCTCGACGCTACACCCGGTCTCGAACTCGCCGGGGCATATCCAAACCCGGTCCAGTGGATGCGCCAGATACCTGCCTGCCGACCCGACCTGATCCTGATGGACATTGAGATGCCGGGCCTCGACGGCATACAGGCTACCCGCGCCATCCATGCCGACCACCCCGGCCTCAACATTGTGATGTTGACGGTATTTGAAGAAGAAGACAAAATCTTCCGCGCCTTATGCGCCGGAGCCGTCGGCTATGTGCTCAAAAACACCACCCCTGCCCGGCTCATTGCCTCCATTGAAGATGCTTACGCGGGTGGCGCTCCGCTATCGCCCAGCATTGCCAGAAAGGCCGTCAAGTTGTTTCAGCAACTACCAACACCCGCGCCGGCCACCCCTAATTACGCCCTTACTACCCGGGAGCAGGAGACCCTGAAGTACCTGGTGGAGGGACTTAGCTACAAAATGATTGCCGACCGCATGAACATCAGCTACGAGACGGTCCGCACGTACATGAAGCATATCTACGAAAAACTCCACGTCGTCTCCATGACCGAAGCCGTAGCGAAGGCGCTGCGGGAAGGGCTGGTCTGAGCAAAGGGGCGTGGGGCAAGGGGGTATAAAGTATGCACCCTACCCCAAGCCCCTTACGATTATCCCCGAATTTGGGGATTGTGGGAAGGCAGAATGGGATGCAGCTTTGTCTCATCAGACATTAACCTGTTTCGCCATGAAAACTTTCCTCTTTTTAGCCCTCACATGTAGTATAACGAATCTTCAAAATCTGTTGGCCCAGCCAGGCGATTATTACGCCCAAACGGCTGACGCCAGGCGCGTCCGCTGGCAATTGTTCACCGATGCTACTAATCAGCGTACATGCGTACGCTTCTTCAACGACAGCCGGCAAGTGGTGTATGAAGAAGTGCTGCCCGGCCGCCACATTACCCTCAGCCGGCGCAACATCGACCGCCTGAACGCCATGTCCGAGCGGATGGTAAGCGGCCACCTGCTAGCCGGCAGCCTGCACACCGAAAGCCTGACGGATGCACGGCCTGTCAACGTCAGCAGCACCGAACTTACGACTGAGGTAACTATTCCGACCGAAGTCAATAACCGGCAGTATCCGCTGTACACCGAAAGCTTCCACCAGCCTAAACTGGAACTTCTGGTCGTCCGGTTCACCAACCCCGACTTGCACCGATTGACAATCAAGTTAAAAGACGTAAACGGGCAAATTGCTATAGAACGCAAACTGGATGCCGACAGCTACAATGGGAAATTTGACTTGGCCGGTTTATCGGAAGGTAATTACACGCTCGTGGTAGAAACGCCGGACCGTCAATACCGCTATAGCCGGCCGGTCATCATCGTCCGCTAGTTGGTACGTAATGGCATTTTTTGATTAGAGAAAAACGGGTCAGGGGCGGTTCGAATGAGCTGCCCATTTGCCTTTCACTAAATCGCTTGTCCTATTCCTTTTATTTGATAACCAATTGCTTAACTTCCCTCCTCACACCTAAAAGGCTTAGGTATGAAGCCATTTTTACAGATCAATTTACTTATTGGCCTCTTGCTGGCAGTCGCTAGTGCAGGAGGTCAGATTCCTGCTGTGCGGTTTGAGCGAGTAGGCATGGAGCAGGGTTTATCGTCGGTATATGCCAATTGCCTACTCCAGGATATGAAGGGCTTCATCTGGGTCGGTACGATGAACGGACTCAACCGGTTGGAAGGAACATCGGTTCGCCAGTTTATCAGCGTTCCGGGTGAAGCCAATACCTTATCCAACAATTTGGTCAACTGCCTGTTCGAAGATAGGTACGGTACCCTCTGGGCAGGCACCGACGATGGACTTAACCGCTATAATCCGGCTACGGAGACATTCAGCTGTTTCTGGCCAAAGCAAAATACGATTGCCGAT
Organism: Nibrella saemangeumensis; assembly: GCF_039541915.1. Classification (NCBI taxonomy): domain Bacteria; kingdom Pseudomonadati; phylum Bacteroidota; class Cytophagia; order Cytophagales; family Spirosomataceae; genus Nibrella; species Nibrella saemangeumensis. The sequence continues at coordinate 56,295 of NZ_BAABHD010000010.1, read as the reverse complement.
AATTCTATTGCGCATTTACACGAAGACCGGCAGGGCACTTTATGGATCATTACCAAAGGGGAACTGTATAGCTTTGACCGGCAGAAACAGGTTTTTACGCTATATGCCCTGCCCGGAACGCCAAAAGGAATAATTGGTATTGTCAGGCACCGGGTCTGGGCTTTTCGGGAGGACCGCCATGGCGGAATATGGGTGGGGACTATAGCGGGTCTATACCGGTTAAACCGCCAGAGAGAACAATTTGATAAAGTATCGCTGGAGGGTAAGGATGAGGGGTGTACAGATAAGCACATTCGCTGTATGGCCGAGGACCAGCAAGGTAACCTTTGGGTGGGAACATATGGACAGGGACTCTATCAGCTAAACGGCAAAAGCCGGAAAATCCTACAGGTGTTCCGCCATCAACCGAGTCATCCGGGTAGCTTGCCTAATGACACAGTTACATCCGTGTATATTGATCGACGAGGTACTACCTGGGTAGGTACTTTCAAGAATGGCTTGACCGAATATCATCCGGCAATTCGACAATTCACAACTTATCTGCCTTTCCCCAATAATAAAAACCGAGACCTAAATACTGTTTTTGCTATCACTGAAGACAGAAGCGGTGTCTTCTGGATTCATAACAGGTGGCCTTGGCATACGATTGGAGCAGGCAAACTGCGTTCTTTTAACCCGGTCACCAAAATATTTCAAATTTTTGACGAAGATCCTACCAATCCCAATCGCTTAGCCAAAGATTGGATCATTGATGCCATACAGGATAAATCAGGCATCCTCTGGTTTGCTTCATTTGGCGGTGGAGTGGCTAAGCTGGATGTCACAAAACAATTCTTCCAAACAATCAACTACAAGTCTGGAACAATAAATAGCCCTCCCAATCAGGCTGTCTATGGGATGGCCATCGATCTGAAAAGGACCATTTGGCTGGCGACAGGTAGTGAGGGTTTTGTTCGCTATTATCCTGATTCTACTAATTTTCAGTTTTATTATCCTGATCCAAACAAACCCGGAAGCCCCAAAAGCTACTGGGGAGCGTTTGTATGTGCAGATACGAGAGAATCTGTATGGATGGCAGGATTCGGTGGACTTGGAGAATATAATTCCAGAACAAATACTTTTACGCATCACAACCTTAGGGTTGATTCTGAAAAGGAAAAGCTTCAAAGGGAACAGACACTTCGTTCGGCACCTGGAGTCATTGAAGTCTTTGCCGGAAAAGACAACGTACTTTGGGTGGCAAAACAAGCCGTTGGGCTTTATGAATATAATCCGGTAACCAGACAAAGTCGGTTATTCCTGGCTGACCCTAGTGATTCGACGACGATAGCAGGTAGCTATATCCGGGGATTATGTACGGATAAAGCGGGAACCGTATGGATAGGGTGCATGGACAATGGTCTAAGTCGCTTAGATCCTAAAACAGGCAAAGCGGTTACCTACAAAGCAAAGCGGAATGATCCCCGCAGTTTAAGCAGTAACCGTATCTGGACCATTCATGTCGACCGGCAGGATCGCGTCTGGATTGGTACCCGCGATGGCCTCAACCTCTTCGACCGGCGGACCAACACCTTTACCCAGTTTCATCAGAAAGATGGTCTGCCGCATGAGGAGGTACTCAAGATTCTGGAGGACCGCCACGGCAACCTCTGGCTGAGTACACCCATGCACATTTCTAAATTTGATCCGGTCAAACGCCGGTTCTATACCTTCGACGCCAGTGATGGAACCGGAACCATTCCTTTCTTCGACCGCAGCGGCTGCGTGGCCCCTAACGGGCAGATGTACTTTGGCAAGTTTAGCGGCTTTACTACCTTTCACCCCGACAGCATCCGCACCAACACCTTTGTACCGCCCGTGGTGCTGACCGCCTTCAGGAAAGGCGAAAAGGTCACCTACTTCGAGAAGCCCCTGTCGGAGTTGAACGAAATTGTCTTACCCCATGAACAGAACAACATCAGTTTTGAGTATGCGGCTCTCAACTACAGTCAACCCCACAAGAACCAGTATGCCTATCAACTGGTCAACTTCGAGAATGACTGGGTACATGCCGGTACCCGCCGGACAGTGAGCTACACCAATCTTGATCCGGGTGAGTATGTGTTTCGGGTAAAGGGCTCCAACAATGATGGGGTGTGGAACGAACAGGGCACTTCCATTCGAGTGGTAATTCTCCCGCCCTGGTGGCATACCTGGTGGTTTCGGCTGCTGGCGTCCATCGCCTTGGTCGGGCTGTTGTATAGTGTTTATCGCTACCGAATCAACCAGATTCGCCGGGAGCAGCAGTTACGGGACCAGATCTCCCGCGACCTGCACGATGATGTGGGCGGTATTCTCTCGGGCATCTCCTTCTATAGTGAAGCGGCCCGGCAAATGCACCAGCAAGGCCGCTACAGTGACTCGTACGCTCTGCTGCTGAAGATTGCCGACAATGCCCGCACCACTATCGAGCGCATGAGTGATGTGGTCTGGTCCATGCGCTCGGATACTGACAATGCTTTCAAGCTGGCCCAGCGGCTGGAGAGTTTTGGCCGTGAGTTGCTTAGCCCGCTGGGCATTGAATTGGTTTGTCAGACCGATCCGAATTTAGCCAGTCTGAAGCTGGCACCGGATGCGGTTCGGAACCTGTACCTAGTTGGCAAAGAAGCCCTGCACAATGCCGCCAAGTACGCTCAGGCGACGGAAGTACATCTGAACGTCTGTCAACAGGGTGGTAAAGTACTGATTTTTGTAAAAGACAATGGTCAGGGTTTTGACCCGGCGACGGCCGTATTGGGCAACGGAATTGAGAGCATGCGAAAACGGGCGGAGGCCATCGGGGCGCGGTATCAGATGCACACCCGGCCGGGAGAGGGAACGGTTGTTTCGGTGGAGAAGATAGTTTAGGCAGGGCATTGGTATACAAACTGATTGAAGTATATTTATTCTAAACCCTGAAAAAAATTATGGAAACACCACCTGCCCCCCAATTTGACCCCATCAAGTACAAGCAAACTACGCATGACCAGTGGCAAACCGCTGCCGAAGCCTGGCACCGCTGGAGTCCGACGCTTAATCAATGGCTGGGAAAAGCTACCGATGCCATGATCGACATGGCAGGCATTACCACCGGTCACCGGGTGCTCGATGTGGCTGCCGGTGCCGGTGAGCAGTCGATCACCGTAGCCCGAAAAGTTGGATCGACGGGCTATGTACTGGCTACGGATATTGCTCCGGCTATTCTGGAGTTTGCCCAACAGATGGCGCGGCAGGCCGGCCTGACCAACATTGAGACGAAGGTGATGGACGGAGAGAATCTAACGCTTCCTGATGCGTCGTTTGATGTGGTGATTTCACGGGTTGGACTCATTTATTTCCCCGATCAGCAACGGGCTTTGACCGAAATGCTGCGCGTGCTGAAGCCCGGTGGGAAAATAGCCGCTATCGTTTATTCAACACCGGACAAAAACAAGTTCTTTTCTATTCCGGTCAGCATCATTCGGAACCGCGCTAAACTGCCTCCTCCGCTGCCGGGACAACCTGGCCCATTTAGTTTAGGTGGCGAGGGTGTTATTGAAACGGCATTTACGCAAGCTGGTTTTAAGAATGTTCAGGCTGTACGTATAGATTCTCCGTTAGAGCTACCCTCGGCTGCCGAATGTGTGCGGTTTGAAAAGGAGTCATTTGGGGCCTTACATCAGATGCTCAGCAGCCTGTCGGACCAGGAGAAGGAATCCGTTTGGGATGAAATAACAAAAGAGTTGAAAAACTTCGAATCCGAAAATGGCTTTGTGGGGCCTTGCGAAATGATTGTGGCAGTGGGTGAGAAAGCATAGACGAGTAAACGTAGCAGCAAAGGATCTGTAATGGTTAGCTAGATTACAGATCCTTTGGTGATAGCGTCAGAATTGCAAACCCCGACGAGCTTACAACGGTATCTGCTCAAATTTTACAGCAGGCTGGTCCGCATCCTTAAAAGCTTTGCGGGGACGAATGTTCAGCGTCTGAAACATCTGCTTGTCTTGGTCTTCTTCCGGGTTGGGCGTGGTCAGCAGCTTATCGCCGGCAAAGATGGAGTTGGCACCGGCCATGAAACAAAGGGCCTGTTCTTCGACGCTCATCCTCACGCGGCCGGCTGACAGGCGTACCATCGCTTTCGGCATGATGATGCGGGCGGTGGCAATCATCCGAATCATTTCCCAGACCGATACGCGGGGCTGATCTTCCAGTGGAGTACCTTCTACCGGGACCAGGGCATTCACCGGCACCGATTCAGGGTGTTCGGGCAAGTTAGCGAGTGTGTGCAGCATACCGATGCGATCCTGGTGCGACTCGCCCATGCCGATGATACCACCGGAGCAAACCGAAATACCCGCTTGGCGGACATTCCCCAGGGTATCCAGTCGGTCGTCGTAGGTACGGGTGGAGATGATGTCGCCGTAGAATTCTTCGCTGGTATCGAGGTTATGGTTGTAGGCGTACAGACCGGCTGTTTTCAGCTTCTGGGCCTGTTCTTCGGTCAGCATACCCAGCGTGCAGCAGACCTCCATACCCATCGCGTTTACGCCCTTTACCATATCGAGCACCTTATCGAAGTCGCGGTTGTCGCGAACCTCGCGCCAGGCAGCGCCCATGCAGAAGCGCGTGCTACCGGCGTTTTTAGCGTGTTCGGCTGCGGTCAGCACTTCGTCTACCTCCATCAGCTTATGCACCTTCACGTTGGTATGGTAGCGGGCGGCCTGTGGGCAGTAGGCGCAGTCTTCGGGGCAACCACCGGTCTTAACCGACAGTAGCGTACAGACCTGTACTTCCTGCGGATCGTGGTGCTGACGGTGAACGGTAGCCGCCCGGTAAATGAGGTCCAGAACGGGGGAGTTGTATATCTCGGCGATTTCGGCGCGGGTCCAGTCGGTACGTAATGTAGTCATGCAATCACAGTCTCAGCGTTGGAAAATTAGGGTATGCGTAGCCAAAAATAGGAAGTCTTTGGTAGGAAGCCAAACCGCCGTTTAACCAATACAAAAAAGCCCTGGTCCAGGCAGACCAGGGCTTTTGTTCCCCTCACTCAACTCGAAACACAAGAACCACTGATACATACGACAAAACGTGACGTTTGGATTGTTGGAAGTATAAAAGTTTTGTGCTAACTAGAATTTATATACTACCCTCTTCTTCAAAACTATGAAACTACCTCTCCTCTCTCTTTGCCTCCTGGTAAGTTTTGCGGCCCAAAGCCAATTGTCATCGGTAGCCCGCGTCGATACAGGCATTATTAATGGAGCCGCTTACCGCATTGATCTTCCGCCCAACTGGGGTCAACCAGGCGCTCCCAGGCGTCTGTTGATGTACGCGCACGGCTACCAGACCAAAGGAAGCCCAACCGGCCTTAATACTGCTCAGGAGGTGGCTTATTTTCAGGATGCTTTTGTAAAGGCAGGCTATGCGCTGGCCCGGTCAGCCTACCGACAACAGGGCTGGGCTTTGACGGAAGGCGTAGAAGATACGGAAGCGTTGCGGAAGTACTTCGTTCAAAAATATGGGCAACCTGATTCTACTTTCATTACCGGGCACTCGATGGGTGGCATGATTACCGTTGCCACTATTGAGAAGTATCCACAGTACTATCAGGCGGGTATGCCGATGTGTCCTAATACAGGTCGCGTGTATGAGCTGATGAAAACCAGAGTTTTTGATTTGCTGGTTACGTTTGATGCTCTCTTTCCAAATACATTGCCGCCACTAAGTGAATTGGCCTTAGGAAACGCGAATAGCCTGGCTCAGGTTTTTTCTCAGAAAAACGGGCAAATCGAACCTTCGGCTGCTTATATCAACAAGTTGAAAGCCGACTCGGCAAAGGCCCGACAATTTGCAGAGCGTTATGATATAAAGCCGGCTGATCTGGCCTGGGTTATTCCTTTCTATGCGGTCATACTGGCGGATATTAGTCAGAAAGCAGGCGGTAATCCATTCGACAATACCAATACGGTATATGGTGGTTTTGGCGATAATGTCGCCGTGAATGCCAAAGCCGTTCGGCTGACCGAAACGCCCGGTGCCCGTCGGTATCTGGAAAAAGATGGCGCTTTCACTGGGCAACTCAGCAAACCGCTGCTCGTACTGCACACGACATACGACCAGCTTATTCCGAGCAACTACGCAACCGGTTACGAGGACCTGGCCCGTCAGGCGGGTAAAGAGCAGTTGTTTGTCGTGAAATATACCAACAGCCAGGGGCACTGTGTATTCACTCCGCAGGAAACGGCTAATGCGTTCAACCAACTGCGACGATGGGCAAAAACGGGTACAAAGCCCGTTGCGGGCGAACTGAAGCCGGCAAACGGGTTGGTCTCTGGCAAGTAAGGCGTCCAAATGATTACAAAGAAAATTAGCCCGGCAATGTTGCCGGGCTAATCTAACCGTCATCATCTTTAACGCGCAAGCACAACCGTGCGCTTTCAGATGCTCCTTGCAATGACCAGTACGTAAAAAATAACCGGAGCGTTGCGTCAGACTACAAATCATTTCATCCCAAACAGGAATCGGGTCAGTTTAAACGGCCTGATCAGCAGCAGATACAGACTGACGCATATAATCAACGACAACAGGCTAATCACCAGAAAACCGCTGTACACGCCCAGGCCGGTTTGCAGCAGGTAATAGCCAATACCAACAATGACCGTCTGGTGCAGGATGTAAAACGGATACACGGCCTCGTTGAGCTTCGGCAAAATTGGCCGGTCGACATTCAGGTACTTATAACCGTAGGCAATGGTAGCCAGCACGGAGGCAATCATCAGACATTGTCCATTCGTGAAGTACGTAAAGTCCACCCAGAACAGGTCGTCGATCTCCTGGGGTGTATACCCCATACGCATCCCGTACAGCACCAGGGTAAACACAACCGTGGCTGCCAGAAAAATCCGGCGTTGATCAGTTAGTACCTGCCAGAATGACCGACGACTAATGAGCACATACCCAAACCAGAACAGCAGCAAATTTTCGACAAAATAAGCCCAGTCGTTTAGCAACGCGTGCGTTTCATCCGGATAGAATGGGCGAGTCAGGTATTGGCTGGCCAGGATGGCAAGTCCCATCAGCCATAATGCACCACCCGGCCGGGTAATCAGGCGGCCTATACGATCGGTAAACCGTTGACCGCCTGCAGTTCGTAACCAGCGGAATACCGGTATGCTGATGAGCGAATACAGAAACAGATAGGCCACAAACCAGAGGTGATGCCAGCTAAACGCTCCGCCGGTTCCTCCATCTTCGTAAGGAACAAAGTCGAATACACTCGGATAGAAACCAGCGTAGCTACCCGTGAAACGACCTCTGAACAACCACTCAAAGTAAATTTGGGGCGGCACAATCACGAACATACCGAAAACCAGCGGGAAGAACAGCCGCTTGGTACGTTCCCAGGCGTATCGGGGCAACGGCGAAGAGGATGCATTGCCTTTCGGCCGGCGGTTCAGCGCAAAATAGGTGCCGGCACCTGAGATAAAGAAAAGCAGCGGCATTCGCCAGCGGTGCAGCCAGCGCATGACGTTTTCAAACACCTGACTTGTTTCGGCGCTCTGGATGTGCCAACCCCAACTGACGTAAATCATACCCGTATGGTAAAACAGTAGAGTCAGAATAGCAATAATCCGTAGCCAGTCGAGGTCGTAGCGACGAATAGAGGCCAGGGGCCGGGGTGCAGGTGGTAAGGAGAGGTCTTCAACGTCGGTTGGTGTGGGGTTGCTTGGCGTTTGCATGGTGTAAAGGCATTTGATGTTGACAAACCAAAATTGGCGGTCTTGCCCCCTGAAACAGCCATTTTCCGATAATTATGAACTTCGCGCCGGTCGGGATGAAGAAAAACGCCCTCGTTTAGCTCAATTCCAACCCCGGAACACTTACCCCCTGGCCCCCTGTCCCCTGCTCATTACCGATCCGTCGGTACGCCCCTGCCTAAACTGAGCCGGAGTCTGTCCAGTGATTCGTTTGAAAGCCGTATGAAATGCGGATGTGGAATTATAGCCGACGCGCTCGGCAATTTCATCAATCTTCAGGTTAGTCGTAGCCGGGTCGTGCAGTAGCTGCTGAGCCTCCTGCACCCGGTAGGCAGCCAGCATATCAAAAAAGCTTTGGTTAAGCCGGTCGTTCAGCAGTTGAGACAGGTGATGCGGGGAGGTATTCAGCCGCTGTGCCAGTTTAGGCAGCGACAGATCGGCTTCCAGGTACGGCTTTTCGCTAATCATCAACCGGGTCAACCCAGTCATAACAGCCTCCTCTTTTTCCTCCGACAGGGCCGATTTTTCGTACTTCTTCCGGGGCTCCGGTGTGGTGGCAGTCAAAGGAGCTTCTTTGAAGAAGTCAGAGCCGCGCATAACCAGCAGACTGGTAGCGTAAATGGTAATGGTCGCGTAACAGGCAATCAGGTAATCGCCGAGGTCATTGTGAAACTGCGGTTTGACGGCTACGATGACCAGCGGAAACAGAAGGAACATCAGGGAAAGGTTTCGTAGCGGTACCAGTTGGGCAGGGGTAGTGCTCCAGAGCGTCTGGCTGTTGCGTCGGAAGGCATTTCGTACTTCCAGCAACGCTAGCGCTGCGTAAATGAGACAGCTCAGCAGGGTGAGCTCATCAATATAATCGCGTAGTCCGGTGAAATCTTCGGGCAGGTACGGATCAGAATCAATAAAGGACAGTTCCGGGTGGTACGAATTCAGGTAGGAGTTATATTTAAACTCAATAGGCTGATACAGCCAGGTTACAGCATTAGCCGTCCAGATTACCAAAGGAACCAGGTGCAAAATCCACCGTTTGGGCAATCGCCGGCGAATTTTGGAAACTACAAAAAAGAAGAACACCGGACCCAGCAGGAAATTAAGCGGCTCGGAGAAGTCGACAAACGCCAGCAGCCGGAACATATAATTGGTGTAGCACAGAAAGATCTCCCCCGTAATGGCCGACAGTCCGAGCATAAACCAGCCGATGCAGCGGTTCGAGATGATTTTACCCCGGCTACCCGTCAGAAAGAATACCCCCAGCAACAAGGCCTGAGCTACGCCCAACAGCATAATCAGGGCGAACAAATCAATGTATACCGGTTGGATCTGCATACGTAGCCGTAAGTTACAAAAATACCCCCAATCTCTTTCTGGGAGTTGGGGGTTCTGCTTCCGTTTGTCCGCGTTTACAAAGCGAGACGGGCGGGGTTCCGGTCTGTCGCTCGACACAGTCGAGGACGAGCCGCTGAGCGGCTTATCGGATCGTCAGTTCAAAGGGCATACGAGCCTGAATTCCTTCCAGGTTCTTTAGCTTTTTCATGTATTTAAGGTACGGAGCGGCCTCGCCCAACTGGCTGTTAATACGGGCTTCTTCTTCGTCGCTGATGGTGTTGACGAAACGTTCCATGAAGTTTCTCTTCTCCGGAATAAAGCGCAGCCGGTAATCACCTTCTTTCAGACCAGCGTCTTTGGCGGCCAGTTTTACAGCCTCGTCCAGACCGCCCAGCGCATCGACCAGCCCGTTGGCTTTGGCCTGCTCGCCCGACCATACCCGGCCGGAGGCCAGTGACCGCAGACTATCGACCGGCATTTTACGGCCCTGAGCGGCTTTGGTGGTAAATACGTTGTAGGTGCGCTCTACGCTTTGCTGAATCACATTCTTTTCAAATTCCGTCATCTCGTGCGTCACCGACGGAAAATCGGAGTATTTATTGGTAGTGACGCGGTCGTAGGTAATGCCCAGTTTTTCTTTGAAGAAGTTCTGCGCGTTGAACAACATACCAAACACCCCAATAGAGCCGGTAATGGTGTTTGGCGCAGCCACGATCTTGCGGCAGCCCATAGCCATGTAGTAACCACCCGACGCGGCATAATCCGACATCGACGCAATCACCGGCTTTACCTTGTTGGTCAGCGTAATCTCGCGCCACATCACATCGGAGGCCAGCGCACTGCCGCCCGGCGAGTTGATGCGCAGCACTACGGCTTTCACCCGATCATCAAGCCGCGCCCGACGAAGCTGCTCCGCTACTTTGTCTGAAGCGATATTATCCTGATTATTATCTTTCCCCGAAACAATATCGCCAGAAGCCACAATAACAGCGATGCGGTTACGGCTGTTGCCTTCGTCTACGTATTTTTTCGCCTTACTGTATTTGTTCAGCGAGATATAGTTAATCTTCTTTTCCTCGTCAACATCCAGCTTTCTCCGCATATCATTTTCCACTTCGTCAAAATAAGCAACGCGGGTTACCAGTTTCGCTTTCTGCGCATCGGCTGCGGTCTGAATACTCAGGTTATCAGCCAGTCGTTGCAGTTCGGCCAGTTGTAAACCCCGGCTTTTGGCGACATTGGCCATGAAGTGGTTGTTGATGGAATTAAGGAAGGACGCCGTCTGCAATTTGTTCGGCTCGCTCATGTCTTCCCGGATAAACGGCTCCACGGCGCTTTTAAACTCGCCCACGCGGAAAATCAACGGCTTTACGCCCAGCTTATCGAGCGTGCCTTTAAAAAACATATACTCGCCTTCCAGGCCGTTCCACTCCAGTCCACCAATAGGATTGAGATAGATATTGTCAGCTACAGAAGCAATGTAGTATCCCTTCTCCGACATATTTTCGCCATAGGCATATACAAATTTCTTCGACTGTTTGAAATCGATCAGGGCATTGCGCACTTCTTCGAGCGATGCCCAGCCGGCCTGTGGAGATTCCGTTTTTAAATAAACACCCTTTATGTTTGGATCTGCTTTGGCGTTGGCCAGGGCCCTTCGCAACTCAATAAGTCCGGTAACGTCACCGTCGGAAGTGAAGGGTAACAGTTCGGCAAAGGGATTATCTTCTCCGATCTCGCGAATCGGGTTATCCAGATCTAATTTCAATACAGATTTTTCACTCACCGATACCTGCTTATCGGAAGCCGCCGTGATAACTGACGCTACGCCAAACAACAGCATAAAGCCGATGAAGGTAAATAAAAGCAGGCCAACTATCGTGGCCAGAACATATTTCAGAAACTGTCGCATGAGCGGAATTTACATGAATAAAACACTAAAGCACTAACAAAATTATACTATAAAAATACTCCCCGGCCGGAAAAGTGTTAAATGTACAGAAAGAGGGATGAAAGGCAGAGTTAAGGGGTGGGGCAATTGGAAAGGATAAAAGGTAGCCTGGCCCGCAAAACTCAACAGGACAAACTACCTTTTCAAATTCAGAACGGTACTGGCTTACAGGGAGAGATGCGCGTAATCGTCCATAGCGGTCCGGATTACTTCCAGGGCCTCTTCGCGACCATACACATTAGCCAATTCCATTACCGCCGGCTCGTCGGGCAGGTTCTTATACGTCAGAAAGTAGTGACGTAGCCGTTTTACCACCATTTCGGGCAACTGGCTTAGCTCTGTAAACTGTTGGTACATGGAGTCGCCTTTCAACACCGCAATGATTTTGTCGTCAGCCTCCCCTTTATCGATCAGCCGGAAGCCACCGATGGGAATGGCCTGCAGGATAATATCACCGTGGGTAATTTCGCGTTCCGTCAGTACACAGATATCCACGGGGTCACCATCTCCTTTCTCAACGAATTTACCAGACTTTTCAGAAGCCAGTCGGGCAATGCCGTCGCCACAGTAGGTTTGCGGCACAAAGCCGTATAATGCCGGGATGATGTTGGAATATTGCTGCGGCCGGTCGATTTTCAAGTAGCCGGTTTCTTTATCGATCTCATACTTGACCGTATCCGTTGGTACGATTTCGATAAAGGCGGTCACGATATCCGGGGCATTTTCGCCGGGGGAGATGCCGTGCCAGGGGTGTGCTTTGGAGGTAGTCTTTGCCATTTGTTCTACAAATTCGCTGAGCATTTCATCAAGTTGGATAAAATTAAAAATAAAAGGTCATGTCGAGACAGACTGACATGACCGTACAAAAATACAGACCCGCAAAATTACACGGAAATCTTGTCGGAAAAACCTAATTTCTCAGCAATCAGGTAATCGCCCGTTTTAGTTGAATTATTACGCACCAGCATTTCACCGATAAAGCCAGCCAGAAATAACTGTACCCCCAGAATTATAGCTACCAGCGCAAAGAAGAACAGCGGATTATCCGTTACGTTCCGGTAGCGCAGCCCCTGAGCGATGTTGTACAGTTTTTCGCCAATTAGCCATAGCGAAATTACCGTTCCGATGAAGAACGACAGCGTACCAAATCCGCCAAAGAAATGCATGGGCCGGCGACTGAACTTCTGGACAAACGCAATCACGAGGATATCCAGAAAGCCGTTGATAAAACGGTCCAGTCCAAATTTCGTCGTGCCATATTTACGGGCCCGGTGCTGCACCACCTTCTCTCCTATCCGGCTGAAACCGTTCCATTTGGCAACCATCGGCAGGTTACGGTGCATTTCGCCATAGAGGTTCATCGACTTAACCACGGGCAGCCGGAATGCCTTCAGGCCGCAGTTAAAGTCATGCAGGTGAACGCCCGATACCCACCGCGATACGGCATTGAAGAGCTTCGTAGGCAGCGTTTTGCTGATGGGATCATAGCGTTTCTGTTTCCAGCCCGATACCAGATCGTAACCGTCCTCGGTAATCATCCGGTACAATTCCGGAATTTCATCGGGGCTGTCCTGCAGGTCGGCATCCATCGTGATGACCACTTTCCCCTTAGCCGCCTGAAAGCCGGTTTGCAGCGCGGCCGTTTTGCCGTAATTGCGGCTGAAGCGAATGGCCCGCACATTGGGGTTAAGGCCAGACAGATGCTCGATGACCGCCCATGAGCGGTCTTTGCTGCCATCGTCAACAAACAGGATCTCGTAGGTAAAGTGATGTTCGGCCATTACCCGCACAATCCAATCGTGGAGTTCGGGTAGCGACTCCTCTTCGTTGAAGAGGGGAATTAGAACCGATATGTCAATCTGCTCGGCCATGCCAGTTTTGGGTATCAAAGGGCCCGGTAGCAAACCATTCGCGGCCACTTGGATAGTAAACAATATTTAAACGCAAAGTACGCAAAGGTTTGCGCAAAGATGTCAGAAAATCAGGTAAAAGTCTTTAAGCAACGCCCGAAACGGCTCGGTATACATCCGCCCGTCGGGCTCGTATATGTCCAGCATTTCGTCAGTAGCCGCTTCTGTTTGATAGTCAAAGCCGGTAATTACGCGGAACACCGGTTTGCGGGCGTGGTGCCGCAGGTGCAACCGCCGAAACGGCTTTAATCCAGCCATTGACGCCTGCTCGGTCAACTGGCCCGCTTCGTACGGAGGCAGCAGGACCCACCACTGACCATCCTGCTTCAGTAACCGCACGACGGCCTCAATCAGTTCCTTAAGCGGCAGATCGTCAGTGTGTAATGCGCGGTTAACGGCGGCATCGGGTGAGCGGAGGTGATTGGTGTAGAATGGGGGGTTGGTTAGGATACGCTCATAATTTTCACCTGGCACAAACGCCTGTATACGCTCCTGTACCACTCGTACCCGCTCGGCAAACGGACTGGCGCTTATATTCTCCTGCGCCTGCCCCGCAGCTGCTTCATCAATCTCAACGGCATCGATGTAAGCAGTAGCATTCCGCTGGGCGGCCATCAGCGCCAGTAACCCTGTTCCCGTTCCAATGTCCAGAATCCGCCCCCCCGCACCCACATCGGCGTAAGCACCCAATACACAGGCATCCGTACAGACCTTCATGGCCGTGCGTTCCTGATGGATGGCAAATTGTTTGAAGCGAAACATTATTTTCTCCCAAAATCAGCCGGGTTCTCACCCCAGTGCGTAGTCTCCCATTTCAGAATGGGGTTGGCGAAGCGATGGGTTTGCAGCCATTTCTCGGCGCGGGCCAGTAGGTCAAAGAGTTCCTGATTGCGGGGGGTGGGGTCAAGCTTGGTGTTGGCTTTTTTCTTCTGGACCCAGCCGATAGCGGTGCGGGAGTCGGAGTAAACTGGAATGTTGCTGTGCTTCTGATTCAGTAAAGCAAGGGCGTGGACAATCGCCAGAAACTCGCCGATGTTGTTGGTACCGTCGGCGTAGGGCCCCATGCGAAAAATAGTTTGTTTGGTCGGCAGGTAAATACCCTGGTATTCCATATCGCCGGTGGCGGTGTTCCAGGCCGCATCAACGACCACGCTGTCGGGAATAGGGTTACCAACGATCCCGGGTAACTTGCCCTGCTTGCCGACGTTCTGGGGGGCACCTATGTGCAGGTGCGGCTTTTCAGCATAGGCCTTTTCGGCCAGGCTTCGGCTTTCAAATGATTTGTAGAGGGCCCCGTTGAAACCTTCAATCTGGGCCTGGCAATCGGCCCAGCTATCGTACACGCCCGGCTGGTTCCCTTTCCAGACGACGTAATATTTCGGCGATTTAGCCATGTAATCTTTACTTGCTCAGGCTGCAAAGATAGGCGATTGAGCGCTCACAAGTATTTATCGCTTCCTGTAAACGCACTGCGAATTGTCGGATGCGCGGTAGTATGATTTATAATTCAGGGCCTTTTTGTCGGTACAACCTTTCAGATTGAGAAGTTCGACCTTGCGGAAATCGATACCATGGCTCTCACTCTGAAGAGCGATGTAACCTTCTTTCAACAGGTTACCGTCGCGCTTGATCCAATAGTCAGGATTGGGAACAAAAGCCTGAACAAAGCCGTAATCTTTGCTGACATAACCGCCCCCGATACGGGGCTTCTCATAAGTCAGTACCGTATCACCGGCAATAACATGGTGAATGATGGAATCGCCCAGCACGATAGCCTCAACGGTAACCCACTGATCGCCATCGTAGGTTTTAGACTGAGAGTCAATGCAGTGTGCGGAGGCAACGTTGCCCTTCATGTCGACAATGGTACCGGGTGTACACAGGTTAGCCGTGTGCCGCTCGCCCTTGCCCAAACCACCCAGCAACTGCACCTCCAGCGATATTGGAAAATGCTGGTTCTTACCCAGGCTCTGCGCCGACTGCGAGTGGATCATTATCCCGCTATTCCGGTTGTTCCAGGTCGCTCCTCCCGGTATCTGATTGCCGACAAACCGGTACTCAAACCGCAGGATGTAGTAGGAATAAGGCTTTTTGTAATAAATGTGTCCGTATTTGTTGTTAAAATTCTGGTACTGGTCATATGCGATTCGCAGCATCCCGTTTTCGACCCGGAAGGTGTTTTTGTAATTGTCGTTCAGGTCGTGACCGGCAATCTTAATATCCCAGCCGCTCAGATCTTTGCCATTGAACAACTGAATCCACTCCTGGCGGTTTGGGTTGTTCTGGGCGTAGGTGGGGCATAAATAGGAGAGGAATAGAACAAAAGGGAGGAGTGGCGTAAAGGACAATGAAAGCTTCATTTGACGGAGGGCTCTTGTGTTTTCTGATAAGCAGCAAAGAAGGGCAGTCTACTCTTTTGGGTTAATCCGCCTGAACACAATCCGCTGCAGATTATTGACCGAAAACGATGTCACCTGCTGATTGCCGGCAATTTGCTTCCGGTAATCAGGAGGGGACTACAAAAGAGATACAGGACATCAAATTACGAGCGAAGCCCTCTCCTACCGCTTTGAATTGAAAAAATTAAAAGTGCCTAACAGGAAATCCTGAATAGCCTCACCGTGCCCTTTGTTGGGTACGGAAATGAACGTCACATTAGTCGCCCCCTGTTTCTTCATCGCTTCGTAAGCGTCAACGGAGTTGAAGTAAAATACCTGCTGGTCGGTAGTGCCATGATACAGCTGGGTAGGGGTGCGGGGCTTCCAGTTATAAATGTCGTTGTCTTTGACCGCATTGATAAACTGGGTGTCTGTTCCCTCATTAACGGCCTTACGGAACGACTCCGTTACGGCGTCATTGAAACTTACCGGTATATTGGCCCCGAACGGGTTGCTTGTTACGGCTGCCGCATAAGGTTCTTTGAGGTAAGAACTCATCGGCCGGTTCAGCCCATAAACCCGATTATAGGTCGACAGCACCATAGTATAGAGGCCGTTGTAAGCCGCAATACCGTGCGTGCGGTTATTGAGCAGGTAACTCATAAACGCCGTACTGTGGTAAGCGCCGGCTCCGCAACTGGACGCTACCAGATTAAACTCAGTGCCCGTCTCCTCCTCAATTTTCTTTTGCAGGGCCATGGTCGCATAGCCACCGAGCGAGTAGCCGGCAATCATCAGTTTCTGGTTCCATTTGATGTTTCCCTGCTGCACAAATTCCCGGGCAGCCCGAATCATGTCCAGCGACGATGACGCCAGCGTGGCCCGGTGCTGGTACGGGTGCGGCAGGTTTTTCGAGACACCGTACCCGATAAAGTCAGGCAGAGCCACGATAAAACCATTCGAGCCCAGCAGCGAGCCAATGGAATACGTTTCGCTCTCAGGCCCATTATTGGAGGGTGCCTGTGCGTCGGAAAAAATGGTGCCGTGCTGCTCACTGATCAGCGGAAAGCTCAGGCTTTTGTCGGCCGGATTGGGAACCACCAGCGCACCGGAGGCCTCTATGTCTGCCCCATCGGTATTTTTGGTTTTGTATACAATCCTGTACACCTTAATCGGGTGCGTCAGCAGCAGCGTCAGCACACCAGCATTGGGAATTGCCCCGGTCACGCGGGAAATCACCTGCTCCCGCGAATACTCGCCCAGCAGTGTGTTGCTGACCAGGTACTGATTGGCGGGTTGGGGATCGGTTGGTTTCTGGCAGCCGGCCAGCCAGACCAGGAGGAGTCCGGTTGTTAATACCCGGTAATGATGTCGAAGTAAGTGCATGTGAAGTGGCAATTTTTAAAACGAAACGATACGCAATTTGCGACAGTATCTGACTATGTTACTGATAACGACGGTGAATGCCTAAAAATTAAGCCAGCCACCACAAAGAGCTACGCTCGCTCCTCCCAAACCTGACACAAATTGACAATGACCTCCACGGCCTTCTGCATATCCTGAATCGATACCCATTCGAGCCGCGAGTGAAAAGCGTGTTCACCGGCGAAAATATTGGGGCAGGGAAGGCCCATGAACGACAGCCGTGAGCCATCGGTGCCCCCCCGGATGCTGCGCCGTTCGGGCGTCAGTCCGCTGCGCCGGATGGCTTCCAGCGCGTTGTCAACCACGGCCGGATGCTGGTCAAGTACCTGTTTCATGTTGCGGTACTGCTCAATGCTGGTAAACAGGGCGTTGGAATTCGGGTAGCCGGCCAGTACGCGCTTTGTGACATCCTGCAGATAGTGTTCTTTCTCCAGCAAGCCCTGTTCCGTAAAGTCCCGGACAATAAACTGCAGCACAGCTTTATCCTGATTTCCTTCCAGATGAGTCGGATGTACAAACCCGTCGTATCCTTCGGTTGTCTCGGGCGACAGGTGATCTTTGGGCAAAGCAGCCAGCAGATCGGCCGCTATTTTAAGCGCATTTTCCAGCTTCCCTTTGGCAAAACCGGGATGGGTGCTGACGCCCTGAATGGTGATCCTGACTCCGTCGGCCGAGAACGTCTCGTCTTCAAGCGTCCCTAGTGACTCTCCATCCATGGTATACCCATAATCAGCCGCGAGCTTCTGAATATTCACTTTTTCAGTACCCCGGCCCACCTCTTCGTCCGGTGTAAAGAGGAGCCGGATTTTGCCGTGTTTTACCTCCGGATGCGTCATTAGGTAATGGGCAGCATCCATGATTTCGGCAAGACCCGCTTTGTTATCGGCTCCGAGCAGGGTGGTACCGCTGGCGGTGATAATATCGTTGCCAATCTGGGCTGGCAGGTCCGGGTGCTCGGTAACGCGGATTACCTGCGGAGGATCGCCGGGGTTTTCTACCTCCGGTAAAACGATGTCAGATCCATCCCAGGCCTGGTGAACAATCGGCTTTACCCCCGCTCCCGTTACGTCGGGCGACGTATCGACATGCGAGCAGAAACAGATGACGGGCACAGTCTCCTTATCGGTATTAGCCGGAATGGTCGCGTACACATAGCCGTATGCATCCAGTTCGGCATCCTGAATGCCCATGGCGTGCAGTTCGGCCACCAGCACGCGACTTAGGTCCTTTTGCTTTTCGGTAGAAGGATTGGTAGCAGAATGCGGGTCCGACTGGGTGTCAATTTGCACATAGCGCAGAAAGCGGTCGGTAACGGTGAACGGATAATCTTGCATAAGTTATTTACTCAGGATACTCTCCAGATCAGCCGGAGAGTAGTTGATGTTCTTGAGGGTTTTATTGTCGGTGGTGCGATACACCAGGTACTTCCCTTCCGACTCAACGTAGTGACAGTCTACGCCCTTTCCCTGGTAATGATCGACGGTGGCCTGAGCCTCCTCAACCGTCATACAGGCTTTGCTAAGGTTAGAACGCTGCACTTCATCAAACAGTGTCCTGAATGTTTCGCCCAGCCCGAATTCAAGCACGGCCCCGGATAATACGTATTGCAGATCGCAGAGCGCATCAGCTACGGCTACAATATCTTTTTCCAGAATGGCTACCTCCAGTTCTTTGAGTTCTTCGGCCAGCAGGGCAACGCGAAGTTGGCAGCGGTTTTCAGCTGGTAGTTGAGGGCTGTCCAGAATCGGGTGGTGAAATGTACGGTGGAATTCGGCTACTTGATTGAGTGAGTCAGGTGATTGCATACGTACCAACGGGCTTCAACCCGTACTTTGTTGGAGTTTGAGACTCCAAATTACGGACTAAAGTCCGTTGGTACGTAAAAAGTCTTTCAATATTGCAATCTCGTCCTCCTCAATGGCCGGGAAGTTGGCGATGCGAAAGGTTGTATTTTTCCAGTCACCATAGCCGTTACCGAGCGTAATGCCCTGCTCCAGGGCGGCTGCTTTAATTGTTGCAATCCCTTCGGCTTGGCCCTCCACGGCAATAACGGTATCTGACCGGTGAGCCGGGTTCTGGATGAGGAGGTGCATGCCCCGGCCAGCTGCATCGGGAGAGGTAAAGAACTCATACCACTCCTCCGCCCGCTGCTTAATAACCTTATCTACTTCCTCAATGGGTGGTACCTGTTGCAATACCCGCATCAGCAGGTAAATGCCGAGGCCGTTGGGTGTGTATTGAGTCTGGTATTTCTCCATGTTCTCGTGAATGAACAGCAGGCTGTTATAATACTGGCGGTCACCAATGATCTCCGCTTTTTTCAGCGCAGCCGGGGAGTAAATGAACAGGCCAAACCCAGCCGGCAAACCCAGGCATTTTTGCACCGAGGCAATCCAGACATCGGCCAGCGCCCAGTCCAGCACAATACCGCCTAGCGACGATACCGCATCAACAGCGATCAATCCGTTGAAGTCGCGACGGAACTCCGCCAGCGTTTCCATCTGAACCTGCGTCCCGTTCGAGGTCTCGTTTTGCACTACACAAAGTACATCGGCCAGGCCGGGCTCAATCATCGGCTTGATCCGGTGGGCATATTCCATCCACTTTTTACCGAAGGCTCCGCCGTAAGGATGCAGGCTGGTAGCCACCGTCAGCGACTGCGCTACAATCTCCCAGCCCTCTGTAGCCGAGGAGATAAAGGCAATGTGGTAGTCAGCCGGAATTTCCAGCTTTTCATGCAGCAGCCTCAGAGTCTCCTTAACAATGTCCATAAAGCCCCGGCTGCGGTGATTGAGGCTGACAATCCCTTGTTGCACCGCTTCCCGCGCGTACTGCGCCACCTGCGGGTAAACTTTCGATGGACCAGGGTAAAAAGTTATCATCTTTTTTGAGTTGGCAGTAGGCAGTTCTCAGTAGGCAAAAAATAGGATCCGGCAAATCTGCCAACTGCCTACTGAGAACTGCCTACTGAAGCCTGTTGACTGATAAGAAACCGGATCGCCAGTTCATAGCCTATCAGGCCCAGACCGACAATAACGCCCTTGCACTTAGCGGAGAGGTAGCTGTGGTGGCGGAACGACTCGCGGGCGTGAACATTGGAAATATGAACCTCTACGGCCGGTGCCGTAACGGCAGAGAGGGCGTCGGCAATCGCTATGGAGGTGTGCGTGTAGGCCCCCGCGTTGATAACAATACCATCGATCGTGAAGCCGAGTTCGTGAATTTTATCAATCAGCTCACCTTCGTGGTTTGACTGAAAATAGTGTAATTGCACGTCGGGGAACTGTTGCTCAACCGTCTTGAGGTAATCGATAAATGAGCGGTTACCATAAATCTCCGGTTCCCGCTTCCCCAGCAGGTTCAAGTTTGGTCCGTTAATGATGAGGATCTTTTTCATGGGACTTATTGAGTGATTGAGCCATTGGGTGATTGTGTGAACAGGTGCGGATTCCATTTCACTCAATCACTAATTCACTCAATCACAATTATCGCTGTATGTGGCAAAGTTATATTAATGCTTTTAAAAACTACCTGAAGCTGGAGCGCTCGCTGGCCGAAAATTCGGTAGAGGCTTATCTGCACGATGTCGAAAAGCTGTGGCAGTTCCTGGCGCTGACAGATGAAAAGCCAGTGGGGCCGCTGCAGGTGACGGAAGAGCATCTGCGGGCGTTCCTGAAATACCTCGGTGAATTGGGGCTATCGGCACCTAGTCAGGCTCGAATTTTATCCGGACTTAAAGCATTTTATAAATTTCTGGTGCTGGAAAACACCATTCAGCATGACCCTACGCAGCTTATTGAAGGACCCAAACTGGGGCGTAAGCTGCCCGACACCTTGAGTTATCCGGAAATTGAACAGATGCTCGACGCCATCGACCTCTCCACGCCCGGCGGTACCCGCGACCGCGCCATGCTGGAAGTGCTGTACAGCTCCGGGCTACGGGTATCTGAACTGCTGGACCTCAGGTTAACCAACTGCTATTTCGAGGATGGCTTCCTGCGCATTTTCGGCAAGGGCAGCAAATTCCGGCTAGTGCCCATCGGCGAGGATGCGATTCGTTACACCCGTATGTATGTGGAGCATGTCCGAAGGCAGTTGGATGTCCAGAAAGGAGATGAAGATACTGTCTTCCTGAATCTGCGGGGTAAAAAGCTATCGCGAGTGTCCGTCTTTACGACCATCAAACGGCTGGCGGCTGACGTAGGTATCCACAAAACCATCAGCCCCCATACTTTCCGGCACTCATTTGCCACGCATCTGATCGAAGGAGGTGCCGACCTCCGGGCTATTCAGCAGATGCTGGGCCACGAGTCCATTACCACCACCGAAATCTACACCCATATCGATCGCGATTACCTGCGGCAGACCATGATCGATTATCACCCACGGGGGCGGGGTTGATTGGTTAATTGGTTCATTAGTTAATTAGTTTGCTGGAGGATGCTCAGGGCACTTTCGCTGCCATACCAATTAACCAGCAAACCAATGAACAAATGAACCCCTCAAACAGGAACCAGTACATTACAGACACAGCTACCCTTAGCAGTAATTGTTTTGGTTTCATCCAGCAGTTTAAAGCCGCCTTTGATGGAGTTCCAGAGTTCGTCGCTGTGCTTATGGTCGTTAATGGTAACGATGAGCAATCCCTGCGGCTTCAGGTAGGTAGCCAGGCGTTGCAGGGTTTGAAGCGGGTGTTTGCTGTAGTAGATTACTTCGTTGAAGATGATCATGTCGAACGTACCCTCCGGCTCGTACTTATCCATATCACCGACCAGATAGGTACATTTAGGGTCGGCTGCGGCTTTGGCCCGTTCGATGGCGCTGTCCGAAATATCCGTGCCTACATACCGGCCGTAGTTTTGCTCCTGAAGTCGCTGTTGCAGCAGTCCTTCTCCGCAGCCGATTTCGAGAATCTCCGGCTGACCGGGTTTCAGGTATTTCACGTAACCCACAATTACACTGAACCGGGCCAGCTCGTCGAGTGCTTTCAGCCCATCCCACAAGCCTTTGTCATATTGGTAGTTCCAGCGGTCGCGGTTGATGCGAAGAATTTTGCGTTTGAAGAAGGACGTAAACGGGTTCATTCGGTTCGGGCAGGACAGTTAATCAACCCCAAAGTACGCCATTTTTCGGTAACTTCCCGGCCTGAATCCAACCGTTATGCTACAACCAGTCGTTTCATTGCCCTGTCAGAAAGACTCCTTCAGCCTGCCCAAAGGCGTATACTACCTCAATTGCGCCACCCGTGCCCCGATCAGCAAAGCGGTGGAACAGGCGGGTTACGACGCCATCCGGCAGCAGACCAATCCGCTGAACCTGAAACCCGACGATTTCTTTACGGGTGCTGTTCAAGTGCGTGAGTCCTTTTCCCGGCTAATTAATAATCCCGATCCGGATCGGATTGCTATTATTCCGGCGGTATCCTATGGCATGGCCGTGGTGGCCCGTAATCTGCACCGCAAGCCCGGACTAAAGCCTGGCCAGCACATTCTGATGATCGAAGAGGAATTTCCGAGCGATGTGTATGCCTGGGATCGTGTCCAGCAGGAACTTGGCTTGTCCATCAGCCGTGTGCCAATGCCAGGATCTTTTCCAAAAAGTGAACTATGGAACAGGCAGCTATTGGAGGCAATCAACACGGATACGGCGGTAGTAGTGATACCGCCGGTGCATTGGATGTATGGCACCCGGTTCGACTTGGAATCTGTTTCCCGGCGCGCCAAAGAAGTAGGCGCCCTGCTGGTGGTTGATGGTACCCAGGCGGTGGGTGCGTTGCCGTTTAATATGGAAACGGTGCAGCCGGACGCGCTGATCTGTGCGGCTTATAAATGGCTGATGGGGCCGTACTCCATCGGCATGGCGTATTTTGGCGAGTTCTTTGATGACGGCATACCGCTGGAAGAAAGCTGGATGAACCGGCTGGGAAGCAATCAGTTTCACCGCCTGACGCAGTACGAACCAACCTACCGGCCTAAAGCCTACAGGTACAATATGGGCGAGCACAGCCAGTTTATCCATATGCCGATGGCGGAAGCGGCTCTGGAGCAGTTACTGGCGTGGCAGCCTGAAACTATTCAGTCATATTGCCGGAGTCTGACAGCCGGGGCACTACCGGAGCTGGAAGCTATGGGCTGCCGGATAGAACCGGAAGAAGGCAGAGCACAGCACCTGGTAGGTATCTGGTTACCCGATCACGCCAACGCCATGACAGTCCAGCAGGCACTCCTTACCACCCACGTATCGGTTTCAGCGCGAGGCCGGGCCTTACGGCTGGCTCCGCACGTATACAATGATGAGGCCGATATGCAGGCGCTTGTCGATGCGCTGAAAGTGGCTTTATAAACTATCGGTCGGTGCGGCCGTCGTATCAACCAACGTATCGGCAGCGGTGTTATCGGTTTCTGTGGGCAGTGCCCGTTCGAGTTGCCGGCGCTTGTTCCAGGGCGCCGTAGTCCGTCGACCCATATCAATGGTAATCAGGATAACAATGGCCGTAAAAATGATGAAGACGATGACAAAGATACGGCGGTTGCGGTTCATGCTTCTTTCAGATGTTTCGGCGCTATATAAAACAGCAGGTTCCCGGTTCGACCTGAGACGTGGCCCCATTCAATGTCAGTGAACTCAATGGCGGCTACGGCTCCTTTGCTCATGGAGCCTACGTCCTGATGCGTCAGAAATTCAGCAAAATAGGTAATGTCCGGATTGTGGCCGAACAGCATTACCGACTGGCAATCGGCTGGAAGGCGATTTACGGCTGCCAGATAGGCTTTGGGCCCTCCGTCGAACATATGCTCGTCGTAGTTAATCGTCTCCGGGTCGATGCTCAGTTGTTCAGCAACAATTCTGGCAGTATCCTTTGCCCGGAGTGCCGTACTGCTGATAAGGCAGTCGGCCGAGATGCCCTTTTCCCGAAGATGCCTGCCAATACGGGCCGAAGCGATGATCCCTTCCGATACCAGTTCGCGGTCGTGGTCGCGCATAAACGGCGCCCGGTCTTCGGCTTTGGCGTGACGAACTAGGTATAGCGTTTTTTTCATAGTATGCTCTGAGGAACTTTCAGCAAAGAACACGGCAAAAACGTTTAAGTTTAAAAAGTTTGAGCGGTCCTCCGAAGCGGGCCGCTCAAACTTTTTAAACTATCCGGATTTACAGTTCACGAATCCAGATATTGCGGAAGCTAACCGGGTCGCCGTGGTCCTGCAGGCGGATGGGACCGCGACCGTGCGGTTCAATTTTCGGGAAGCCAATGTACTCGGTTGTTCCTTTGATCTGGGTATTATGCTGAACCAGGACGCCGTTCAGCAACACCGTAATGCGGCCAGCGTCCGTCAGCATACCGCTTTTGTTAAAGCGTGGGGCGTAATAAATGATGTCGTAGGTCTGCCACTCGCCCGGCCGGCGGCTAGGGTTGGCCAGGGGAATCGCCTGCTTGTAAATCGAACCAACCTGACCATTTGAGTACGTCGGGTTATTGTAATTATCCAGCACCTGCAATTCGTAGCGGCCCTGCATAAAGATACCGCTGTTACCCCGGCCCTGGCTGTTACCAACCACCTGCGCCGGTGTGCGGAATTCGATATGCATCTGGTAATCGCCGAACTCCTGCTTGGTCTGAATATCACCGGCACCTTTCACCACGGTTACGGCACCATCGGCCAGCGTCCATTTGGCGGCCGAGCCGTCACGGGCAGACACAAAATTGTTGAGGTTAGAGCCGTCGAAAATAGCGATGGCATCGGAAGGAGCCGTAAAGCCACTGACACTGGCGGATGGCGCTCCCGGTGTTACGATAGGTGGAACCGGCTTCCAGATTTCGGTAGATTCCGGGTTTTGTTTGACGGGCTGATTTTGGGCAACGGTCAGGCCAACGACCCCGATACTCAGTAAAACGCTAAGGCTTAGTCTATTTCTGTTCATAGATTAGGGGACTGAAATATTCGCTGAAAAAACGTTCAAATATAGAGCAATTGTCTATTCACCGGCTTTTGTCCCTAAAAAATGGTAAATTTCCGCTCCGATTTCTAATCCAATCATTTTTAATGGTATCTCCTATGATTTTATCACGCTTCGTGATCGGCGTAGCCTGGTTGGCTGGCAGCAGTCTGGCACTGGCGCAGTCGCCCCAAATGGCGACGTTACCGCTCAACGATCTGAGTGCTTTCCGTAAGCCAACACCCAACTGGCGAATTGCCGGCGATGCTGCGGCCGACCTGAACCAGAAAAACGTAATGACCGCCAAGTCAGGTACGGGTATGCTAGTCAATCTTCCGTCCCCCAAACAGACGGGTATGCAATATGACCTGCTGACTAACCTGGAACATGGTGACCTGGACCTGGAAATGGATTATATGATGGCGAAAGGGTCTAACTCGGGTGTTTATCTGCAGGGCCGGTACGAAGTTCAGTTGATGGACAGCTGGGGCGACAAAACGGCCCGCGTGGGTGGTAACGGTTCTGTTTACGAGCGCTGGGACGAAAAGCGTCCGGACGGGCAGAAAGGCTACGAAGGCTACCCCGCTCGTCAGAACGTAAGCAAGGCCCCCGGCCTGTGGCAGCACCTGAAGGTATCCTTTCAGGCTCCGCGCTTTGATGCCAGCGGCCGCAAAATTGAAAATGCCCGGATGCTGCGGGTAGAACTCAATGGCGTGACTATTCACGAGAACGTGGAGTTGTCGGGGCCGACCCGTGGCCCCCTCACCGAGAATGAAGTAGCGGTTGGGCCGCTGCGTTTTCAGGGAGACCATGGACCGGTGGCGTTCCGCAACATCCGGTATGTAACGTACGACAAACCCCGCCCGGAACTGATGAACCTGCGGTATACGGTATACCGGGGCCGGTTTGAAAAAGAGGCCGACCTGGGCAACACCCCTCCTGAAGCCGAGGGGCCCATTAACCTGCTGTCTGCTAATGTTACACGCCTGCCCAATGATTTTCTGATTCGTTACACGGGTACGTTGCGCGTAAAAGAGCCGGGCGAATACCGCTTTAATCTGGGTGCACCAGGTGGTGGCGGTCAGTTACGCATTAACAACAACATTGTGGTGAAACCGGGTGGCGGCAACCTGAGAGGCAGTGTTACGCTGCCCGCCGGTGACCTGCCATTTGAACTGCTGTACACCAAGTTTGTGAGCTGGGCCCGACCAGGCCTGGGCCTGGCGGTGGCCGGTCCGGGTATCCGGGAGTTTGTGATCAGCAGCCCGGTCGATGGAGGCAATGATGAAACAGAGCCTATCTATGTCGACGCACCGACCAACACGGTGTTGCGTAGCTTTATGGACATACCAAACGAAAGCGGCCAGGGCCGCCGGACGCGGGTAACCCATGGCGTGTCGGTGGGTAGTCCGGATCAGGTGCATTATACCTACGATCTGGACAAAGGCGCGCTCGTGCAGGTATGGCGGGGCGAATTTCTGGACACAACCCCTATGTGGAACAACCGGGGCGACGGCTCCTCGCGGCCGCGGGGTACGGTGCAGCGCATGGGACTGCCGGTGCTGTTTGTGGGTAAACTTTCGTCGCAGCAGGCGGCCTGGGCTACCGATACCACGGGCAGCGGTTACCGGCCAAAGGGCTACGTACTGGATGAAAATGACCGGCCTACCTTCCGCTACATGGCCTACGGCACCAGCGTGGAGGATGCCATCCGGGTAGCCGACAATGGGCAGGGCGTACGCCGGGAGGTAACGTTCCGCAACCCCTCGGCCGATCTGTATGCGCGGCTGGCCGAAGGCACAACCATTGAGCCGATGCCTAATGGCATGTATATGATCAACGGCAAATCATTCATTGTCCGGGTAGAGGATGCCGGTGGCGCTACGCCCATGGTCCGGTCGGTGGGTGGTAAGCAGGAACTGCTGGTACCGGTGCGCGGAGGTAAACTGAGCTACTCAATTCTTTTCTAATCCTGATTTCCTGACGAATGAAAACAAATCATAAATCACTTCTTCGCCGGGCCGCCGGCTCGCTCCTGACCGCTGCGGTACTCACCTCGGCCGCCTGGGCACAGGAGTCACCGAAAGAAGAGGACTTCTTTAAAATCATGCGGGTAACCGCGCCCGAAGGTACCCTACTTGAAGTAGGTGGTCTGACGGTGCTGCCCAACGGCGATCTGGGCGTCGCCACGCGCCGGGGTGATGTTTTTGTGGTAGAGAACCCCACCAGCCGTCGGCCGTATTTCCGCAAGTTTGCCTCGGGGCTGCACGAGATTCTGGGACTGGTGTACAAAGACGGTGCCTTCTACTGCGCCCAGCGCGGTGAACTCACCAAACTGGTCGACAGCAACAAAGACGGCAAAGCCGATGTCTTTGAAACGGTGTACGCCTGGCCACTGTCAGGTCATTACCATGAATACAGCTTTGGGCCGAAAGTAGCGCCGGATGGCTCCTTCTTTGTGTCGGGCAACGTAGCCTTTGGCGACGAAGAGTGGTGGCGGGGCGAAAGCCGGGTACCCTGGCGGGGCTGGGTGATGAAAATCAGCCCGGATGGCCAGCTGCAACCCTGGGCTACGGGCGTACGGTCTCCGGCCGGTCTGGGTATGATCGACGGCGAACTGTTCTACTCCGACAACCAGGGCGACTGGGTTGGCTCCGGCGGTATCTGGCACGTAAAGAAGGGCGCGTTTATTGGCCACCCGGCCGGTTTGCGCTGGACGAATATGCCCAATTCACCCGTAAAACTGACGACCGAGCAGTTGTATGCGAAAGCTGACCCCCAGCAGAAGAAGAACGCCGAAGGCCGGTACATTAAACCGGAAAACAACGCCGAAGACAAAGGTACTCCGCTGTACACACTGAAAGATCAACTCCCCGGCTTACAACTCCCGGTGGTCTGGTTGCCTCATGGTATCTTTGGTATCTCCAACTCCGAGATTCTGCCGATTCCGCAGGGCAACTTTGGTCCGTTTGCTGGTCAGTTGCTGATTGGCGACCAGGGACAGAGCAAGATCATGCGGGTGTTCATGGAGAAAGTGAACGGCGAATTCCAGGGTGCGGCCTTCGATTTCCGGAGTGGTTTCCAGTCGGGTGTACTGCGGATGGCCTGGGCCAAAGATGGCTCGCTGTTCGTGGGCGAAACCAACCGGGGCTGGGGCTCCGCCGGCGAAGCCAACGAAGGCTTGCAGCGGCTGGTGTGGAACAACAATATGCCGTTTGAGATGCAGGCTATCCGGGCGCAGCCGGACGGCTTCGAGGTTGAATTTACTTCGCCGGTCGACCGGAAGTCGGCCGAAGATATTGCGTCGTACCGCGTCAGCAGCTTTATCTACAAATACCATCCGGTATACGGTAGTCCACCGATCAACCGCGAGGAGAACCCCGTCAAAGGGGTGAAGGTGTCGGCCGACGGCATGAAAGCCCGTATTATTGTCGATAACCTGCGCCGGTACCACGTTCACGAGATCCGGCTGGACGGCGTCCGGTCGAAAGATGGCTCGTACTCACTGGTGCATCCGCTGTCGTACTACACGCTTAACAACATACCAACCGGTCAGAAACTGGCGATGAGTGAGGTAAGCACAGTAAACTCCGAAGCCAGTGCCTCGGCCGCGAACACACCGGCACCAGCCGCTACGAAGAAGCCCGCTACAGCCGCTCCGGCGAAAGCAGGATCAAAAACGGGCGCAGTTACCAAACCGGCCGCCAAAGCAGCCAATACAGTAGCCGCAGCGAAGGCTCCTACCTACGATGAGGTAAAAGGCTTATTGTCGCGGCATACCTGTCTGGCCTGTCACCAGACTGAGAAGCGGCAGGTAGGTCCGGCGTACATTGATGTAGCAAAGCGGGGGTATACCAATGAGCAGATTGTGCAGCTGATCTACAACCCCAAGCCGCAGAACTGGCCCGATTATGCCACCGAAATGCCGCCGATGCCGCAGGTCCCTAAGGCCGACGCGCTGAAGATTGCCGCCTGGATCAACTCCCTGGCTCCGGGCCAGAAAGGGGCCGCTGCCAAGGCGACGAAAAATCCGGATGAGCAGTAGTTGAGTAGGCCGATGGTAGTAAGCCGTTTGCAGATAATACATATGAGCAGCCTGGCCGTTTGGCCGGGCTGCTTTGTTTTGGATTGGATTCAGTGTTTTGGGGAAAACGTCAAACCATTGATCGGTGAAACCGTTAGTAGACAAGGTTAGACAGGGGTCATGCTGATTGCCTGCGGGAAGCGTACCTGTTGCCTTTACTACGTATGAAACTTTTCAAATGCACGCACTGCGGCAATCTGCTGTACTTCGAGAATTACCGCTGTGAGCAGTGCGGCTATCCGCTTGGCTTTGTAGCCCATTCGCTGGAGTTGCGGCCCCTGGTGCCCCAGCCGAATGATTTATATACTGTTTATAACGATGATTCTACCGCTTACCGGTACTGCGCCAATCACCAGTATGGCGTCTGCAACTGGCTGGTAGCCGAAGGAAGCCAGACCGACTACTGCAAAGCCTGTACGCTGAACCGCACCATTCCCAACCTCAGCAAGCCGGAATACGTGCAGCGGTGGCAGGTAGTTGAAACCGCCAAGCACCGGCTGGTATACAGCCTGCGCCGGATGAAACTGCCACTGGTCAGCAAAACTACTGATCCCGACAAGGGCTTATCTTTCGATTTTCTGGCCGACGAACACCCGAATAGCAGCCAGCGCATTATGACCGGCCATACCGGTGGACTAATAACGCTTAACATCGCCGAAGCCGACGATATTGAGCGCGAAATGACCCGCAAAGCCATGGATGAGCCGTATCGCACGGTCCTTGGTCACTTCCGGCACGAAGTCGGGCATTATTACTGGGATCAGCTAATCGATGGCTCCGACTACCTTGATGAATACCGACAATTATTTGGGGACGAACGGCAGGATTACAGCGAAGCCCTGAAGCAGCATTACGAGCAGGGACCGCCCGCCAACTGGACTCAGGCCTACATCAGCGCCTACGCCAGCACCCACCCCTGGGAGGATTGGGCCGAAACCTGGGCGCATTACCTGCACATCATCGACACCCTCGAAACAGCTTATTCGTTTGGCCTCAGCGTCCAGCCTCGTGTTGTTAAAGACGATGTTTTGCTGACAGCGGAGTTGTCTACCGATCCCTATAACCTCGACAATTTTGAGATGCTGATGAGCCTCTGGCTGCCGCTGTCCTTTGCCATGAACAATATCAACCGCAGTATGGGGCACCGTGATTTGTACCCATTCGTTATTCCGCCCCGCGTGATGGAGAAGCTGAACTTCATCCATCAGGTATGCTACGAAGCCAGGGTTGTCCTGGGCTAAGGTCCCTCCGGGCCTCAGTCCGGTGGCAGCTATCACTTAATATTCTTCCGCCGGTTGCGCTGGAAATCTTCGAACATCATGTTACCGAGTCCCTGCAGGCTGCTGTAGTAGGCGCGGCCATTGTTCACCTTCGTAAATTCCTGCACAAACTGCTTCAGGTACGGATCAGAAGCAATCATAAACGTCGTAATGGGTATATCGAGCCGGCGGCACTGGGCAGATAGCGTCAGGGTTTTGCTGACGATTTTCCGGTCGAGGCCGAAACTGTTTTTGTAGTACCGGATACCTTCCTTCAGACAGGTTGGTTTCCCGTCGGTAATCATGAAAATCTGCTTATTCTTATTTTTCCGGCGACGCAGCAGATCCATCGCCAGTTCCAGTCCGGCCACGGTGTTGGTGTGATAAGGACCAACTTCCAGATACGGCAGGTCTTTTGCCTGGATCTGCCAGGCATCGTTGCCGAATACAATAATATCCAGCGTATCTTTCGGGTACTTCTGCTTGACCAGTTCAACCAGCGCCAGGGCCACTTTCTTGGCGGGGGTAATGCGGTCTTCCCCGTACAGGATCATGGAATGGCTGATGTCGATCATGAGCACCGTCGAGGTCTGCGTCTTCTGCTCTTTTTCGACCACCTCCAGGTCGCGCTCCATCAGGGCAAACTCCTCCAGGCCACCGTTGATCTGCGCATTACGAATCGACTCCGTCATGGAGATCTGCTCCAGGGTATCGCCAAACTGGTATGCCCGTAAATCGCTGCTGAGCTCGTCGCCCGCACCGGTGTAGGGTGTCTGGTGATTGCCGCCCGCTTTCGACCGCTTCAGCTTTCCAAAAATTTCCTCCAGGGCGCTCCGGCGAATGGTCTGCTCACTCTTGGGCGTCATCACCAGGCGTCCTTCTTCGTTCTCTTCGGTGAGGTACCCTTTTTCTTTCAGGTCTTCGAAAAAGTCGCCCATGCCGTATTTATCGTCGGTGAGGCCGTACTGCCGGTCGAGCTGGTTCATCCACGACATAGCCTGCTCCACATCACCCGACGTAATGAGCAGCAACTGCTGAAAAATATTGAGCAGTTTATCGAAACTGCTTCCATCCTTCTTCTCAGGTGGAACAAAATCAGAAAATTGAAAGCCTTTCATGAGTATAGTCGTCAGTGGTTAGTCGATAGCGGCACGGATAAGTGGTTACCCCGAAAACAGCAGGAAGAAAGGATTTGTTCAGTTACATCTTCGCAATCAGACCTTTCATCATTTCTACAAAATAAGCACCGTTATACGGTCCGAACCAGTTCATGGTTTGTGTCTCGTAAGCTTCCTGATTGTAGTATTTATCGGGGGTAATATATCCGACATAACCACCATTAAAACTGGTTACCATCAAATTTACTCCCTTCTGTTTAAGAAGCGAACTAAACGCTGGCACCAGTTCGCCGGAGAAGTCGCACGGGGTTCCAACCAGAATGGTATTGCCGATGCGAAGCGCCTTCAGGTCGGACGGGAAATCGCCATAGACGCTATGAAACAGCCAGGGCCGGATACGCCAGTTGCCGACTACGCGGGCATTCGGTTCGCGCAGGCTTAACGGCAATGTGGCAATGCCCAGAGTAATGTCGGGGCGGGTTGTTATTGGCGGTATCGCCGGCAACACCACAGTCGAAAGGGCACGGACATAGTTTTGTTTCCGTTCCATGCCATTTTTACCTTCGGCTCTTGGTCCGGTACTCCCAACGGCTCCCGACATAAAAACGGCGAAACTGCCGGTTTGCTTTCCCAACGTATCCACCAAAGCACCGGGGTAATCGCGGCTCAGGTATTTATAATCCTTAACAGCATCCAGCGTTGTCGAATGACCCGAGAAGGTACAAAGCAACGCCGACTCGCCGGTGGTTTTCCGCAGCTTCAGCATCCGGAACCAGCCATCAACTGGGTTGCCTTCGTTCAACCGGTTATACAACAGGCTATCGGCTGCTACCTGCCCGAAACCAACCTCTACCAGGGCCGTGTTTTGCTGCGCCGAGGTTATGGCCATCAGTATCGCGTTGGTGATTTGGTCGACAACGTTGGGGTTGTACACCCCCCCGAACAATTCCCCGACCAGACCGGGTGCCCAGCCTCCGATGCTGTTGTGGGAATGGGTAGCGCCCATGAATACCGTTTCCCAACGTAAGCCCACTTCTGGCAGGCGCTTCTTTAGCTGCTCGGTTACAGTGGGGGGAATTATGAGCAGATCGGCACTGACGATGGCGGCTTTCGTGGTACCGTTGTCCAGGACAATTGCCCGTATTACTATTGAATCGGCAACCGTTTCCCAGTGCTTCCCCCGCCGGACACCGTAGCCACCCGTCGGTGTGGTATACGAAGGTGTCAGGTTCACTTTTGCCCAGCCAGCCCGGATGGGGTACCGACCGGTGGTCGTTGGCTGAAGCTGCGTCAGCCGCTGTCTGGTCTGTTTATAATAGTCGGTTTGCGGATAGGGTGTATCATCAACCGGAGCCAGACTGACCGCCAGAAACAGGATAATGGCGATCAGCAGACCCATCAGTACTTTCAGAAGAATCCGGAGCAGTTTCATAAGATTATTGCCAAACTTAGCAGACGTAACGGCCCCAGGCAACAGAAGTCGTAACTTTGTGGTATGTCTGCCTATCATCCCATTGGCGTTTTCGACTCCGGCTACGGCGGCCTGACCGTTTTGAAGGAGATTGTCCGGAAACTGCCGCAGTACGATTACATGTACCTGGGCGATAACGCCCGCACGCCCTACGGTACCCGCTCGTTCGATACGGTATACCACTACACCCTGGAATGTGTGCAGCATCTGTTCCGGATGGGCTGCCGGCTGGTTATTCTGGCCTGCAATACAGCCTCGGCCAAAGCCCTGCGTAATATCCAGCAACTGGATCTGGACAAGATCAATCCGGACTACCGGGTACTTGGTGTTATTCGCCCTACAACCGAAGTGATCGGTAACTATTCAAAATCGGGCGAAGTGGGTATCCTGGCGACCAAAGGAACTGTTACTTCAGAGTCGTATCTGGTTGAGATTGAGAAGTTCTTCCCTCACCTGAAGGTCTATCAGGAAGCCTGCCCGATGTGGGTACCGCTGGTTGAAAACAATGAATATCAGGGCGAAGGAGCCGATTACTTCGTCAAAAAGCACATCGATCATTTGCTGGAGCAATCACCTGCTATGGATACGCTGCTGCTGGCCTGCACCCATTATCCGCTTCTGCTGCCTAAGATTAAAGAGCATATCCCCCCTAACGTAACAGTACTTAGTCAGGGGGAAATTGTGGCCGATAGCCTGGCCGATTACCTGCGTCGTCACCCCGATATGGATGCGCAATGCAGTAAGGGCGGAGAGATCCGCTTTTTCACCACCGACTCACCGGAGGAGTTCAGCCGGCAGGCCAGTTTGTTTTACGGAGAAGCGGTGACGGCAGAGAAGCTTAGTCTCTAAAAGGGGAAAGAGTGAAACTGCGAAAGAGCGTTCTTCCTTCTCTTTCATTCTTTCGCTCATTTACTCTTTCACTCTCTAATATCTCTCCAAAACCTGAAGCATATTTCCGTCGGGGTCAAAAAGCGTACGGACGCGTCCTCCCCCAATGGCATCTACGGTATCGCTGGCCCAGACTACGTTTAGGCTATCCAGAAAGGCGATAGCCTCCTCAAGATTCTCAACCCGAAGGGCCAGATGTGACCAGCCCGGTGTCAAAATAGTGCGCTTCGGACGAGGGGTGTCATCCTTTGGCATGACCTCCAGTAAGGTACCGTCGGGCGCTCTCAGCATCCAGATACGTTTGGCCGGCTCGGCGTTCCGATGGTGGAACCATTTTTCGTAACCGAAAACAGAGCAATACCAGTCGGCTAATGCGTCTACATCATTGGCAGCCACGGCGGGGTGGTCGACCCCTTTTATCAGGAGTGATTTCATTTTAATTTTCGTTGTAATTGCTGCATAGCTAAGGCGTACCGGCGACCCAGCTCACGGGCAGATGCCGTATCGAAATGAGTGTTATCGCCCAAATGCGTCAAACCGGTGGCATCTACACAGGCTAGTCCGGGTACCCGCTGCGGCAGTGCCTTGAGGATTTGGTTTATGGTGGCCGCATCGGCATTCCGCACCACGAAAAAATCGCCCAGCGTCCCAACTACGATCGGCACCTCAGGCGCGTTTAGTTCGGTCCGCAGCCGCTCCGCCAGTTTTATAAATTTCTGTGTGTACGTGACTGTCAGTTCCGGCTTACTGTCGCTTTCTCCCTGATGCCACAGAATACCCCTATAGACTCCTGCCTGCTGTGCCAGTTTTGCCCGACGCAGGGCATCGTCATACGGATAGCTCTTGGTCTGATCGTGGTAGCCACCCGGTATCCAGGAATCAATGGCCGAACCGCCAACGGCTACCGGAACCAGACCGATGACAACCGAGGTATCGGCTTCTGCCATGAGCCTGCCAAATGTCAGACCCGGGCCCACGCCAATAACGGCCGGTTTATCAAAATGCATGGGGTCAGTAGCAGGTACCCACTTGCCGGCCTGGTCAAGCATCCATACGCGGGGATGCGTCTGCTTGCTTTCCGCATCGACCTTTCCCCGGCCCGCCATATTCGATTGGCCCGCCAGCAGGTAAAGATGCACTTTCCGGCCGGAGAAAGCGGCCGGTTGGGCAACCGCCACACACACCCAAAGCAGGCTAAATAAAGACAATAGGAAATATCGTGTCATAGAGGTATGGGATTACCGACGCGCCGTATAGACCGGCCAGGGTGGTGTTACGGTACAAAAAGGCTTCGCCTGCTTATTCTCTACCGTGGATCTTAATTGGATATTTTCCGAATAAGCGATAAGCGCCCTTTTGCCTATATTTGCAGTTCTTTAGCCTTCATCAACTGAACGTAATCAGTTTACATTAGCCAGTCAGCTGATTCACGCACCACCCTTTGCGCATATAGAATTTGTATTTCCATGATTGTATTAAAATTTGGCGGCACCTCGGTTGGGTCCGTAGAGAGCATAAAACAGGTTATCAACATCATTGAACAGCACCGGCAGGAGGACACAACCTTTGCCGTGGTGTTGTCGGCGATGAGCGGGGTAACCAATCAGTTGATAGAAATCGGCCGCATGGCCACCAATGGCAATCCCGATTACCTGGATCTGGTCCGGCGAATTGAGGACCGCCACTTTAATGTAATCAAAGCCCTGATTCCGGTTAAGGAGCAAAGCAAGGTGGTCGCCAACATCCGGGGTGTCATCAACGAACTGGAAGATCTGCTCCGGGGTGTGTCGCTGATTCGGGAGCTGACGCCCCGCACACTCGACCTGATCATGAGTTTCGGCGAACGGCTTTCTACAGCCATCGTTACCGAGTGTATCAAGAGCCGGGGCATTCCCGCCGTTTTCTGCGACGCCCGCCAGCTTATTAAAACCGATACGCAGTTTGGGCAGGCTGAAGTTAACTACACGCTGACCAACCAGCTAATCCAGGATTTCTTCGCCCGTAATACGTCGTTGCAAACCGGCGGTATTCCGCTGATTACCGGTTTTATCGGGTCTACCGAGAAGAACGAAACCACGACATTGGGCCGGGGCGGCTCCGATTATACGGCATCCATTATCGGTGCGGCCCTGAACGCGGAGCGGATTGACATCTGGACGGACGTAGACGGCATGATGACGGCCGACCCGCGCAAAGTACCCAACGCCTTCAATATTCCCAGCATCACCTACGCCGAAGCGATGGAGCTCTCCCACTTTGGTGCCAAGGTTATTTACCCGCCCAGCCTGCAACCGGCGTTCGCCCGGAACATACCTATTCAGGTCTTGAATACGTTTAATCCGACCCATACCGGAACGATGGTGAGCCGCACGGCCGAGCGCCGGCAATACACCATTACGGGTATATCGTCAATCGATGATATTGCCCTGGTGAACGTGCAGGGCAGCGGTATGATTGGGGTGGCTGGTGTATCAGCTAAACTATTTGGCGTGCTAGCCGCGAACCGCATCAGCGTTATCCTGATTTCGCAGGCATCGTCCGAGCACTCCATCTGTTTTGCCATCGACCCACGGGCGGCCCAGCAGGTAAAAGACATTCTGGACACCGAGTTTTCGGTCGAAATGTCGCATGGGCATATTGATAACATCAGTATCGAGCGCGATTTGTCGATCATAGCCACTGTCGGTGAAGGCATGAAGAA
Source organism: Nibrella saemangeumensis (assembly GCF_039541915.1). NCBI lineage: Bacteria > Pseudomonadati > Bacteroidota > Cytophagia > Cytophagales > Spirosomataceae > Nibrella > Nibrella saemangeumensis. Next base: position 20,089 of record NZ_BAABHD010000010.1, on the reverse strand, counting down.
AAGCTCGGGTATTGCCGGTAAGCTGTTTTCGGTGCTTGGTAAAAATGGGGTGAATATTGTTGCGGTAGCGCAGGGGTCGTCGGAGATAAACATTTCGGTGGTTATCAACAAGAATAACCTGTCAAAGGCACTAAACGCCATCCACAACGTATTTTTCCAGTCCGAAGCCCGTATCCTGAACCTGTATTTGGTCGGAACCGGGCTCATCGGGAGTACCCTGTTGCGGCAGATCTGCGCCCAGTATGAATTCCTGCGCTCCGAAAAACTCCTGCGGGTATGTCTGGTTGGCGTATCCAACACCAAGAAAATGCTGCTCGACCCGAAAGGCGTCAGCCTGGACGATTGGCGGGAACGGCTGCTGACTGAAGGTGTTACCACGTCACTGCCGGCCTTTGTCGAGCAGATCAAATATTACAACCTGCCGAACAGCGTATTCATCGACTGTACCTCCGACAAGGACATTGTGCAGTTTTATGAGCTGCTGCTGGACGCCAACATCTCGGTGGTAACGCCGAACAAGGTAGCCAACTCCGGCTCGTTTGCCGAGTACCGTCGGCTCCAGAAAACGGCGCTGAACCGGGGGGTTAAGTTCCTGTACGAAACCAACGTCGGAGCCGGTCTGCCCATCATCAACACGCTGCAGGGGCTGATGACCAGTGGAGACCGTTTCCTGAAGATTGAAGCGATTCTGTCGGGTACCTTGTCGTATATCTTCAACAACTTCCGGTCCGGCACCTCGTTTGCGGCCATTGTGCGGGAAGCCAAAGAAAAGGGCTATACCGAACCGGACCCCCGTGAAGACCTCAGCGGCATGGATGTGGCCCGCAAGATTCTCATCTTGGCCCGCGAAGCCGGTTTTCCGCTGGAGCCGGATGACGTGACTATTAAAAATCTGCTGCCGGAAGCCTGCACGGCGGCACCTACCATCCCGGCTTTCTTCCAGGAGCTGGAGAACAACAACGACTACTTCGAAAGCCTGCTGGCCGACGCCGGGAGCCGGAACGAAAAGCTTCGGTACGTGGCTACGCTAGAAAACGAGAAGGTAACGATTGAACTGCGCTCGGTTGGACCGGAGCACCCGTTCTACATGTTGTCCGGCTCAGATAATATCGTATCGTTCACGACGGAGCGTTACAAAGACCGGCCGCTGGTGGTAAAAGGCCCCGGTGCCGGTGCCGAAGTTACCGCTTCGGGGGTATTTGCGGATGTGGTTAGTATTGGTAGCTATTTGGCGTAAATAGCTACCGATGTTATCGAACTGTGTTGTCGCTTAGCATCTTTATGATGTGCTTAGCCAATTGCTCGTTGATTTCGCGATGGCGTGGCACCGCCTGCGATATGCCGGTATTCGGGTTACGATACCAATCATGTTTCCCACCATGCCGCACCAATACACATCCCATTTCTTTCAATTTCTTAATCAAGTCGATTTGCTTCATGACACCAGCAACTCTTCGACTTTGCGGATGCCGGGGATATACCCTCCGCTGATGTCACGATACAGGTCTTTTAAGTGTTCTCTCAGGTCGTCCAGTGTTTCTCCCTGCGTCCAGTAGTCGGGGTAATCCTGAAGGTACCCAAGCCAGACACCGCTATCTTCCCAGAAGACAATCTTTACAACTTCCATTTTATAGTAGTAAGTTTGCAGGTAAATATAACGCCCTTATCAATTTAACAGTATTTGCGCTGTAAGTTCTCCAATTATTCATCATTACCGCCTGCCATTGTGAATTCAATCCGCGTGTTTGCCCCTGCTACCGTAGCCAATGTGGCCTGCGGATTTGATATATTCGGATTTGCCGTCGATAGTCCCGGTGATGAAATTCTCCTCCAGAAACGGAACGAACCTGGTGTCGGGATTATTGAAATAACTGGTGATGAAGGTCGGCTCCCCCGTCAGGCCGAGCGAAACACGGCCGGCATTGCCATTCAAACGTTTTTGCAGCATATCGGCTCCGACCAGGGTATCGACGTCACCCTGCACAAGCAGATGCCGCTGGGCAGCGGGTTGGGCTCCAGCGCAGCCAGTGCGGTAGCGGGTGTGTTTGCCATCAACGAACTGATGGGTCGTCCGCTAAAAACGATTGATCTGCTCCCCTTTGCCATGGAAGGCGAGCGACTGGCCTGCGGCTCGGCCCATGCCGACAACGTAGCCCCCTCGCTGCTGGGTGGTTTTGTCGTCATTCGCAGTTATCACCCACTGGATGTCATCCGGGTCAATACGCCGGAGGGTATGCACTGCACCATTGTTCACCCGGATATTGAGGTAAACACCAAAGACGCCCGTTTTATCCTCAAAAACGAGGTGTCGATGAAGAACACCATTACGCAGATGGGCAATGTTGCGGGCATGATTGCGGGCCTGATGAAGCCGGACTATGACCTCATCAGCCGCTCTATGGTGGATGTCATCATTGAGCCGGTACGCTCTATTCTGATTCCTGAATTTAAAGAAGTGAAGCAGGCTGCGCTGGACAGCGGAGCCCTCGGATGCAGTATTTCGGGCTCCGGCCCCTCCATGTTTGCCCTCAGCCGCGATGCCGAAACGGCGCAGCGGGTCGGCCAGGCCATGCAGCATGCTTTTCTGGCTGTGGGTATTACCGGCGAGGTGTATGTATCGGAAATTAACCAGCAGGGGCCCAGGGTGCTCGCTCCTGTTTTCCACTGATTTCCATCGGCAATCCTGTATCTGCTCCTTACTCCACCGGGTGTTCTCCGCGTCGGATGGCATTCACCAGCAGATGCGCCCGGCGGGTAGGCTCCGGAATGCGGTAGCCGCCATCGCATTGCAGCGTGAGCTGAATAGATGAGTCCAAATCAATCAGGTGACCGGGTGAGACATATACGGGATTGACCTTATTCTTTGTCCGCAGGGCTGCGCCTACCACTTCCCCTTTATGCATCATGGGCGACCAGTCGCCCCGCTCCGGTGCCGGGTCATGGTACCGGCCGACCAGCACCGATTTACCGCAGCCAAATGTGGGGCGGTTCAGCCACAAACCAGCGTGGGAAGCAATACCAATCCGACGCGGGTGCGCCGTACCATGGCCGTCAAACATCACTACATCGGGTAGCTTTTTCAGCTTTTCCCACGCTTTTAATAGGGAAGGTATTTCGCGGAAGGATAACAGACCCGGTACATACGGAAAATCCGTTTCGCTGACTACCCCTACCTCTTCCATAACTGATAAGTCGGACAACCTCAGCACCACAATGCCAGCGTATACGGTTCTCTCAAATTTATTAAATGAAATATCGGCTCCGGCAATCGTTTCGGCCGGGCGCGACATCGGTTCAATGCGTATCTGCTGCCGGACCTGCTGCTGAAGGGCAATGGCTTCTTCAGGGGTAACGTCCCAGGAATGAAGAGGAGTAAGTAGAGCCATACGTTTGATTTAATGATAGTAGCGGTTGCCGGGCGGGCTAAAGTTGCATGAAGCAAACCGCCGTAGGGGCGGGCTATTCACCCAGACCGGTTAGTTTCCGAATTACCTGTATAACGATAACGGGAAAGATTCCGGCTGCGGCAATGAGCAAAAGGGCCTGATTGGTCATTGGCTGGATAGAAAGCACCTGACTTAAGAATGGCACATAATAGGTAAGCACCAGGATGACGACACAAACAACAAGCGCCCACCAGATAAACTTATTTGTGGTAATTTCATTCCTGAAAAAATGCCCATGCCCGGAATACAGGTTGAACACGTGCAACAGCTGAGCGAAAGACAAGCTATAAAACGTGATGGTATTGCCCATGCCCTGGTTCATGCCCAGATTCCGGGTACCGAACCAGTAAACCCCCAGCACCGCAATGGTCATCACCAGCGCGTAGTAGGTGATCATCCACCAGTCGCGGTTGGTCAGCACCGGCGTATCGGGGTTACGCGGAGGCTGCTTCATCAGCTCGCGGTTTTCACGACCAACGCCCAGCGCCAGCGCCGGAAACACATCCGTGACGATATTGATGAACAGAATCTGCAACGGTAACAGGGGATTACCAACCCCAAGAAAGCCGGCGAACGTGACCACAAAAATCTCACTCATGTTACACGACAGCAGAAACAGAATAAACTTCCGAATGTTCTCGAAGATCACCCGTCCCTGCCCGATCGCCGTCACAATTGAAGCAAAGGAATCATCCTTCAATACCATATCGGCGGTTTCGGCGGCTACCTGTGTGCCGCGCTGCCCCATGGCAATACCGATATCTGACTTCTTGAGTGCCGGGGCATCGTTTACGCCATCGCCGGTCATGCCTACGATATCGCCGTTTTGCTGGTACAGGTCAATCATGTCGAGCTTCTGCGCGGGACTCACCCGCGCAAATACCCGGCAGGCCATCACCCGCTCTTTCTCGGCCGCCGACAGTTCACCAATCGGCTTCAGGTCTTTTCCGGTCAGCACAATTTCTTCACCCGGCTCAATCAGTCTTACTTTGGAGGCCACTGTCAGGGCTGTGGCGGGGTGGTCTCCGGTCACCATAATCACTTTAATACCAGCTTCGCGACACGATTGCAGCGCGGGGGTCACTTCGGTGCGCGGTGGATCGAGGAAGCCAATGATACCCAGGTACGTCAAATTCTGTTCGGTAAAATCATCGCCCGGCCGCTCGTTCACCTCCCGGTAGGCAAACGCTAACGTACGCAGACCATCAGCCGCCATTTTCTCAGATACCTGCTGAATGGCGTCTTTTTCAGTCTCCCCCAGTGAAATTGGCTGCCCATTTTTCAGAACGGTATCACACCGGTCCAGCACTTCTTCAGTAGCACCCTTGACTGCCACCAGATAACGCTTGTCTGCTTCGTGCAGGGTTCCCATAATCCGGGTATCTGAGCTGAAAGCTTTCTCGGCCTTACGCGGGTGTTGCTGCGTTACCTCATCCGGGTTTACACCCGCTCCGAGTGCAAATTTGAGCAGGGCCACTTCCACAGGGTCACCAACCTCTTTGGCATCTTCGCCCTCGCGTGGTTCGTAATCAGCGTTGTTGCACAAAACACCAATCCGGACGAGTTTGTGATAGCCATGGTCATCCATAACGGTCGCTTCTCCCTGCACCACCTCCAGTTTGCCCGCCTGCTCATCTACCCGGACCTCCGCCATCCCCTCCGGCAACTGCAACGTGTTGACCTCAATCCGATTCTGCGTCAGCGTCCCCGTTTTATCGGTAAAGATGACGTTGGTCCCCCCTAAGGTCTCTACCGCCGACAGCCGCTTCACGATAACCTTTTTCTCGGCCAGCCGCAGCATGCCATACGCCAGTGCAATGGTAGCCACCACCGACATCCCTTCCGGAATAGCCGCAATGGCCAGCGCCAGCGCGGTTTCGATCAGTAGTTTCGGTTCCTCCTGCCGGACAAAACCCACGATCATGAACAAAGCCGCCAGACCCACCGTAATCCAGATCAGGCGCTTGGCCAGGGAATTGAGTTTCTCCTCCAGGGGTGTCGCCGACCGCTCGGCTTCCTCCACCATCGTAGCGATCTTACCCAGTTCGGTATGCTGCCCGATACCGGTCACAATGGCCCGCCCGTTACCGCTTACCACCGCCGTCCCTTTAAACAGCCGGTTATGCTGATCCCCTAAGGGGGCATCAGCCACCGATATCGCCGTGCTTTTTTCGACCGGCAATGATTCCCCCGTCAGCGCCGACTCGTCTACGCCGAGTTGGTTCACGTCGAACAGATTACCATCAGCCGACACCACATCGCCGGCCTCCACCAGCAACACATCGCCTAGTGTTATTTCATCAGACGGTATTTCCTGGATTCGACCGTCGCGCAGCACGCGGGCCGGAGCCGTATCCAATTTACGGAGCGCTTCCATCGACTGGCTGGCGTTCCATTCGAGTACGAAACCGGTAATAGCATTGATTAGCAGCACAATCAGAATCGCCACCCCCTCCACCGTATCCCCGAGAAAAAAAGAAATGGCAGCAGCAGCCGCCAAAATCCAGACAATCACGCCGTTGAACTGGCGAAGTAGTATGGTCAGCGCACCCTCGCGCTTCGTCTCCTGCAGGGCATTCGGACCCAGTTCCTCGAATCGGCGCCGGGCTTCATCTTTGGTTAACCCCGCTTTGGTATTTACCTGAAGCTGGTCAACAAGCTGATCGGCAGAGAATTCATGCGCATTCTCGATAGGGGTAAGTGAAGGTACAGATGTCATAGGCGTGTGTATGGCAGGTTGTGCTTTCAGAACGCCCAAGATTACGAAATGTTTGTCATTTTACCGGTCTGGCTGTTCGCCTTTACCCTGCCGATTACAAAGTTCAATTGGTTTATCTGAGGACTTTTTTAGATTTTTACTTATCTGTCTATCAATTAACTATTCACTATGCAGTCCGCATTAAACACACCAGTTTCTTTCGCTGTTGACGAACGGCTCAACCGTGCGGTCGATTGGCGCCTGGGCATTCCCCTGTACGTCTACGCGGTCGTGTTCTCTTCCCTTTGTATTGTGTGGGGCCTCCTCTGGGATATTATGTGGCACATGAGCATCGGACGGGATGGCCTGTTTGCTCCGCCCCACCTGCTGATGTACGTCGGTGCCGTGGTGGCCGGTCTGTTTTCAGGATTCAAAATCTTACAACTCACGTTCCAGAGAAGCCACCCGGACCGGGCTGTATCCGTCCGCTTCTGGGGTGTCTTTTACGGCTCGCTGGGGGCCTTGTATTGCGTCTGGGGTGCGCTGGCGATGCTGACCTCTGCTCCCTTTGATGACTGGTGGCATAATACCTATGGCCTCGATGTGCAGATCCTGACGCCCCCTCACACCATTCTGCTGTTGGGTATGATGATCGTGCAGTTTGGCAGTATCATCAGTGTACTGGCTCTGCAAAACCGCATTGGTGACCGGACGACGGAAAATGAACTGGAGAAAAAACAGGCCTTCCGTATCCGGCTGATGTTTGGAATTTCGGCTGGATTGTTACTAAGCGTACTGTTCGTACTCTTCTCTGAAAATATGGGAGAATGGGCGTCGCATAACACCTCCTATTACACCTGGGCGGCTATTGCCTTCCCGATTTACCTCATGGCGGTGGGCCGGGCCTCTCCCCTGCGCTATGGCCTTACGATTATTACCGCCGTGTATATGCTGACTATGCTGATCCCAAGCTGGATCCTGCCCCTGTTTCCGGCTACGCCCAAACTCGGTCCGGTCCTGAATCCGATTACCCACTACCAGGCCTTTGTTTTCCCGCTTTTACTGATTGTGCCCGGCTTTTTGCTGGACAAACTGATGCACCGCTACAGCGGCAAACTAAACGACTGGTTGCTGGCGGGCGCTGCGGCCGCCGTGTTTATGTTTGCCTTATTGGCGGTTCAATGGCCATTTGGTGAATTTTTGCACACATCCCCCTACGCCCGCAACTGGTTCTTCCTGGCCGAGTCCTGGTCGTACGGTGACGACCCAACCTGGGAATACCGGTATAAATACCACCCCTACTTTTCGCAGACAGTTGAGCAGTTTGCCCTGGGCTTTGGCCAGGCGCTGCTGATCGCTTTTGTCTCGGCCCGCATTGGTCTGTATTGGGGTAACTGGATGAAACGAGTACAACGATAACGCACAGAGACTCCATGAGAAATAGCATTCAATTCCTTTTTTCGCTGATACTCGTTGTAGCAGGAACCCTGACTTCGTTCGGCCACATTGGTAGTCCGGGTGTGATTGTACAAAAAGAGGCCGGTAAGTACCGGCTGCTCGTAAGTGTTTCACCGCCCGATGTGGTGCCCGGTACCGCCAAAGTGACGGTATTTGTAGAGCAGGGCCGTGTGGGTACAATTCAGGCCCGGCCGGTTTACTTCCGCTCCGGCGATGAGGGAGCCCCCACCCACGATGAGCTGGAACCAACCGCCGATCAGCCAAACCGGTTCGAAGGGGTAGTCTGGCTGATGGATAGCGGCTCATCCAGTATCGAGCTTCAGATCGATGGCCCCGATGGCAAAGCAACGGTTGTGGCACCGGTGGTATCGGTCGCTACGGCGCAACGCGATATGCCTGCTGATACGGGTATGGCCCTGGCGGCTATGGGTATCTTACTATTTGTCCTATTGGTTACCATCATTGGTGCCAGTACCTCCGATGGTATCCTGAAACCAGGTCAGCCCAAACCAGCCTCGCTCGGTCGCAAACGGATGATCGGCATGGGTATTGGCTCGGTCCTGCTTGCGCTGATGCTCATGGGCGGCCGATCGTGGTGGAATAGCTGGGCCGACAGTTACCGCAACGAAAATCTTTATAAGCCGCTGCCGATTGAAGCTTCCGTAAAGCCAACTGGGGACCATTCGTTGTTCAATATCCGGTTGGATACAACGAATTTCAAACGGAATCGCCGGATGCTCAGCTTTGTCGTACCCGATCACGGTAAGCTGATGCATGTCTTCCTGATCCGGACGCCGGGGCTGGATGCCTTTGCGCATATTCACCCCGACCGGCGCGATACGCTCAACTACCAAAGTATCCTGCCTTCGCTTCCGCAGGGCAAATACCTCGTTTACGCCGACATGGTATACCGTAGCGGCTACGCCGAAACCCTGACCGATACCATTGAAGTACCCGCCGTTACCCAGGCAGGGGCGGCTAAAACCGATCCGGACGATAGCTGGCTGGTTACTGAGCCGATGGGCGTAAAATCAAATGCTGTTGGTGTGCCGCACCTCGACGATGACATGGTAGCCTGCGGAAAGCCCAGCGCCAGTATGAAACTCGCCGACGGGTCTACCATGCTCTGGACCGATAAGCCCAGTCAGGTGCTGGAAGCCGGTAAGCTCTATACGCTGAAGTTTGCTATTGCCGACGAGCATGGCAAAGCCGCCAGTCTGGAGCCGTATCTGGGCATGAGCGGCCACGCGGCCATCCTCCGCTCCGACGGATCGGTCTATATTCACCTCCACCCGGTCGGCACGTATTCCATGGCGGCCGAAGAGTCGCTGGTGAACCGGATTGCCGACACGGCCCGCACCTTCCGCTACCCCAACGCCAACCGCTTCCGGGATAGCATAGACACCTACATTGCCAAACTGAAGCAACTTCCCGACGCCGAACGCAATAAGCTGCTGATGGCCGGTATGCCCGGCATGAAACACGCCGACGGTAAAGAGCATAGCAATATGGTTGAGTTTCCCTACGCTTTCCCTAGGCCCGGCCACTACCGCATCTGGGTGCAGGTAAAGCGTAACGGACAGGTACTAACCGGGGTGTTTGATACGCAAGTGAAGGAAAGCTTGCTGTAGGAGGCTCGTTCTCCCTGCTCGTCCGCATTTGTAATGCGAGACGGGCGAGGTTCGCGTTTGTAACGCGAGTAGGCTTTATGCTCTAAACATATATCGCGTCACAGACGCGAACCTCGCCCGTCGCTCGACACAGTCGAGGACGAGCAATGTGAGCAATGTACCCCCAATCTCTTCAGCTTGTTGGGGGTATTTTTTTTTGCTCCACTGGATAGTACTGCCGTTTCAGCCAGAGACTCAGGCCATCCAGACCGGGAAACAGGACCCGCTCGTTGATATTTGCCTGATCGAGTTTATCCCGTATCTCCCATTTAATGGCGGCTGGAATAATAATCTTGCGGTACGTATCCGGATGCTGCTCCAGCCACTCAGTCACGGCGACACGGGGATCGGAAATGACCGAAAACATGGCATATTGGTTGATAATCCGATCATCGAGAGAAGGCGGCTCGAAAAAAGCGATAAAGGTGTCCGGTGCCAGGTTGTCAAACTCATGCAGGGTTCGAATGCCTTGTAACATCTCTACGGTAAACACATCGGCACCCTCCTCCGCCAGATGAGCCTTCAACAGGTAAGGCAATTGGTCGTGGGCTTTTTTATAATCGACCGTCCAGACAGCGCCATCTATGGCCAGACATTCGATTGTTGCCGTAGCAAAATGCAGGGCCACAAACGGCGAAAATGTCCAGTCGAGCAGGCGGGTGGGCAGGCCGTGGTGCTGAGCCAACGACAGCCAATGCCAGATAGAATCCTGCTCGACCACATCGCGATGCGCATATTTTTTGAAGTTGCGTAGCAGATGTCCTTCCAGTTGCGGAAAATCGCCCCCTAACTGCATCAGCGAAGTCATTAACGAAAAGGACGCATCCGGAAGTCCCCGGAACGCATAGGGTGAGCGAAACCGCTGAATGTTGGACATCCAGGCATCCTCGTATAAGCATTCCAACAGTTCATTCCAGCTCGAGACCCGAACTTCATTCATGGAAAGACGATTCGTTTACCACACCAACACCACCGGGCTTTCTTTTGTTGAGGGAGCTTACAGAATGGCAGGATTATCTTAATCCAGAGCCTATAGCTGAGTTAATATTAGTCGGCAGAGTTGCATATCTACCGGAAAAACCACTTATTTAACCACTATAATACCAGGGCAGGAGGTAACCTGCCCAATTGCGGTGCGTGGGGTAATGCGCTTGTTACACCCCGTATTTTTGCTTATTTTCGAGTAAACACTAAAAACCTGACCACGATGAAAACCTATCTGTTAAGCCTCCTGCTGACGGTTGTACTGGCAGTTGCCCAGGCCCAGCCTAAAGCACCTGTGGGTATTCAGTTGTATACGTTCCGGAACGAGTTTGCGAAAGATGTAACGGGCACCATGGCCAAAGTCCGGGAAATGGGCTTTAAAGAGATAGAAGGGGGGAACACCTACGGAATGAGTAACGCTGACTTCCGTAAGCTTCTCGACCAGAACGGCCTGAAGCTAATCAGCATGGGAGCCCAGTTTACCGAGTTAGAGAGTAACGTGCCGCAGATCATCGACAAAGCCAAAACCCTGGGTGCCAAATATGTAGTTTGCTCCTGGATTCCCCATCAGGATGATGTCTTTACGTTCAATGATGCCCAGCGGGCCGTGGAGGTATTTAATACCGCCGGGCGCTTGCTGAAAGAAAACGGCCTGAACCTGTGCTACCATACCCACGGCTATGAGTTCAAACCCTACGAACAAGGCACGCTGTTCGATTATCTGGTCAATGAACTGGACCCCCGTTACTGCAATTTTGAAATGGACGTTTTCTGGGTAAAACACCCCGGCCAGGACCCGGTAGCCTTTTTGCAGAAATACGGTAAACGTGTTCCCCTAGTCCATCTGAAAGACCGGAAACCCGGCACCCCCGGCAACGACAAAGGTCGGGCCGACGTTGAAACCAACGTAACCCTGGGTCAGGGCGATATTGGCATTGCGGAGATTATGAAACAGGCCAAAAAATCAGGCGTCAGGCACTTCTTTATTGAAGACGAATCTTCCCGCTCCATGCAACAGGTACCGCAGAGCCTGGCTTTCCTGCGAACGGTGATGTAAGTAGTCGTGAGCAAAGGCCCCGATGGTGCCATCTTAATGCTTAACTAACATCCTTTTCGCCCGCAAAAAGCGATTAAGTTCAAACTCATCGAAATTGGTAGCGCCGGGAATCATGCTGCTGATGCGGATCTTGCCGGATGCGTGGATGAACTCGTTGTTGCCAATCCACATGCCGACGTGTACCACACGCTCCGGTTTTTCAGGGGTCGCCGGCTCGCCAAAAAAGAGCAGGTCGCCGGGCTTTAGCTGTGAAAACTCTTTGTTTGGGGTGGGAATCAGTTCTCCCGTATGTACCTGCTGCGAAGCATCGCGGGGAAGCGTGATGCCGTTCAGCAGATAGACGGTTTTGGTAAAACCGCTGCAATCCATGCCTTTTACCGACGTGCCACCCCACAGATACGGAATGCCCATCATGGTTTTGGCAGTGCTCACGAGCGTTTCTTCGCTCGGGCGCAACGAAGCTACCCAGCGATCGTGACGCTGGGCTTCCTTTTTGGAAACATAACCCGTGCGCCCATCGGGGTACCGAACCTGATAGAACTGTTTGGCTTCTTTCTCCAGCACCAGCATGTCGCCGGCCACCAGATCGGAAACCGTCTGCGACTGCTCGGTAGGCTCGCTGTAGCAGAAACCGAAAGGACGGGTAAAGATGATCTTGTCGGCCTGTTGCCAGCGGTCGTACTCGGCTTTGGTCATGCGCTGGATGCCGCCAAAATCAACCCAGGCAATGTACTGGTCGGGGGTCTGGGCCAGATACCAACCCCGCTCCTTATCCCAGATTTGTAGGGGCATACCGAGCAGTGCCTGCGTGGCCAGTTCGGCGGCATCACGGGGCTGTGAACGCAGATTAGCAACTGATACATTGACAACCGCGTATGTTTGCTCGCCCAGGACCGTTGCCGGCAACACCTCTATCTGGTCCTGAAACGCGATACCCTCTCGCTGTAGTTGGGCCGTTAAGGCCTGCTTCGCTGCGGGAAGGTTGGTTTTTCCCTTTAACGCACCCACGGAATCCGTTTCGATCCGAAAAATAGCGACTCGGGCATCCGGTGCATACTGCTTCCGGACAGCGTCAATGACCGGTTTGGCGGGCTGGGCAACAACAACAGCCGCATTCAGAAGACAGAGAAAAAGGAATAAGCGCTTTTTGTGCATAAACCAAACGTAACAAAGCAAGGGTCAACAACTAAAAAGGAACGCTGCCAGACCGGCTAACGTTCCCATTTAAGCTGTTTGTTCTAATAGCCGTTATTCCTTCTTTGCCTTAAAAGCCAGTCGTGTCGCTACATTTGTCTGTGGATTAGTTTGGGTGGCATCTACGTCCAGGTTAGTCCCGTCTGCTGAGCCAATCTTTGTTGGCCCTAGATACAAGTCATACATTGCCGCATTTTTTTTAACCTCTACATTTTGAAAAGTCACATTCATGTCTGGGCTCCCCTGCACTTTTATCACCAAATTTCCGTCTACTGCATTTTCATTTTTTCGCGTTACTACCAGTGTTCCCGAGGCTACTGTTACTCCACCTAACGTTACCGGCAGAGGACTCTCTAGTTTAGGATTTGTCTTATCATCTAACAAGGCATAGCTCAACTGATACGTTCCGGCTAACCTAGTTGCTGCATCAACTTCGGGCTCAGTATCTTTTTTACAGGCGGTAAACGATAACGGGACAAACAGGAGATAGAGTAGCCTTTTCATGGTGAATAGTCAATTTTTATAGAAGAACGCAGTTTCCCCAAATTTCATGCCCTCACCGGCGTATATTGAGGTAACGGTTACTGATCGTAAGCAATCCGGAAACGTGACAGATCGGGAATTTGTGACCGTTTTCGCTTTACCTCATAATCGAAGATTATCCGTCCCAAATTTGCCATAAACGGGAAGCCAACGGATTCATATTCATACCGGTCATCGTTAAAAACACCGTCGGCATTGCAGTAGATTACCGCCGATAGCAGAAACTCAACACCCCGGTCGAAGTCAACGATGTAGGCGTTGTCGATCATGTAACCGTACGCATCACCAACTTTATTGAAAATGCGCACGCCCGGCGGAAATCCTTTTTTATTGTCGCCGGTCAGCAGAAACTTGCAATAGCTGTCGTAATACGTCGAATCGTATTTAGGGTAACTGCTTTCGCGGGGCAGTTGCGACAGGTACCGGTACAGGAACTGATAATCATCGGGGGTTAGATTGAACCGCTTCTTGGCCGGCACTGCATCCGGAAACAGCACCGCTTTCAGCATCTCCTGCTGGTCTTCCAGCGCAAAGTAGTTCTTCTCGGTAAAGTCGAACGGCCGGTTCACCAGCGAGTCCCCTTGCCTATAACCAATACCCCTATTGATAGAAGTAACCGGACGGAAAGTGCGGTCGCATAGCTGCACCGGCTGCTGATACAGGACTTTATTGCCATCTACAAAACGGACAGGGTTGGTATGCCGGTTTTGTTCGGCCGTCATCGGCAGCGACAGGCGATGCACGATTCGTACATTCTGGTAACCTTTACTGTAAAGCCGCTCGTTGATGTCGCACTGCCCCATAAATTCGTACAGGCGGTTGAAGGCATCGTTATCGCTGACCAGCAGAATCTTTTTGGCATAATGCGCTACTGAAGGCAGGCCACGCTGCGCCGTTGGGTCCTCCCGCACCGGCGTCTGCCGGGCATAAGCTGAGTCGGTCAGCATGGTGGCGTTTTTATCAAGTTTCAGCTCGTTCAGTTTCTCCAGGGCCAGCAGCACCGCCGGGAACTTCACTGTACTGGCCGGGTAAAAGTACCGATCTTTGTCGATGCGGTAGCGATAGGTGCGGAACGAAGGCTGATTCTGCGCATTCCGGTCGATTTGGGTGTAGAGTATCTGAATGTCGTATTTAGCCGGATCGCGCAGTATCGGGCCGAATAACTCTGTATTGTTATTCAGCAGATCCGTCAGCAGCTTATCGCTTTTCTGAGCCTGACTGCACAGGGTGGTTAACAGGAGGAACACTCCCACCAGTACACTCACTGTTACGCTGCTTCCCATACGTTTGTAACAATAGCTCTTACCGTAATTCATAGATGCAAGCGGCTAAACGGTTAATATCTTCCGGCTCATGAAATGCGCTGATGACAATGCGGGTATTTGCCTTATCGGCCGGTGTTGGATACGCAAACGAATAGATAAAGATACCGTTTTCCAGCAGAAATGGGTATAGCTCATCCCACTCAGTATAAAACACCGGGTAGCCGGCGGCCTGCCGGAACAGGCCCGTTGGTAGCAACAACCGCTCCGCCAACGCAATATTCTGTGTGAGCCGGATACGGGCCTGAGTATAGATTGTCTCTGCTTTACGAAACGCATCCAGATAAGCCGGTGGTATAGGCGAACAGGCCCCGAAAAAAGCCGTGTGCTGGATGGCGGCTATGGTTTCGGCATCGCTGAATACCACGCCACCGGGCAGCCCCATGGCCTTGGCCAGTGAGGCTGTCACGATCAGCCGGACGTTAGGCCGCCGGGGAATCTGCTGCCAGATACCGCTTCCGGCCTCTCTCAGTACTCCTAATCCATGCGAATCGTCCACTACCAGCGTAATGGGTTGATCCGTTGGCAACTGATTAACCCAGTCAAATGGATAGGCTTCCGACCGGACAGCATCAATGGAGTTGACCGCGATAACAGCATGGCCGGTAATGGTCAGCAGGTCGGGCAGCCGGTCCGTCCAATCTACAAATGATAGGGTGGGTAAATCCACGGTGGGCTCGTGCCAGAGCGCTGGGTGGGTGCAGGGGCCGTACAGGAAGGAATACTGCTGCGCCCGCAGGTAATTGGCTACCACCTGCCCCGCCATCATCCCCGACGATAACGTCAGGGCGGCTTCGGCCCCGGTCAAAGCCGCTATCTGTCGCTCAGCTTCTTCGTAGATGCTCAACCGCAGGTTCCCGTTGCGGGAGCTACCGAACATGGTTCCGTAACGGCTAAGGGATTCGATAAGGAGTTGCTGAAACTCGGTGTTCTGTGGAATGCCGAGGTAGGAGGTACCGCTGAAAAAAAGGTATTCGCGGTTGTTGTGAAGGATAGTACGGCCAGGAAGGTGATCGGTGGTAAGAATAGCTGCCATTGCCCAAATATACGATAGGGCAGGCAATGGTGTATGGTAAGCTCTACGGTCCAACCTGGTTTCCCAATCCGGTCAACGGAAGCAGTTGGGCGCCGGTCCCGTTAGCATCCGCATAAATCACGCGGCCAAAGTCGAACGTTACGCCCGTGGCCGGATCATTGGTAATCAGCAGCGTACCGTCCATATCGACATAGTCGAGCAGCGGCAGCAGTTGGGCAATGGCCGAAATGCCCACGCTGGTTTCGTTCATACAACCGACCATTACCTGCATACCCAGGCTGCGGGCCTGTGCAATCATTCGCCGGGTGGGCGTCAGGCCTCCGCATTTGGTCAGTTTAATGTTGATGCCGTGAAAATAGCCCACGCATCTGGCTACATCACTCTCGACAATACAGCTTTCATCGGCAATAACCGGCAGGACACTTTGGGCGTAGACACGCTTCATTCCCTCTTGGTCATCAGCTTTCAGGGGCTGTTCGATAAACTCCACGCCCAGGTCTTTGAGTACAGGGGCATAGGCAATGGCCTGATCGGCGGTCCAGGCACAGTTGGCATCGACCCGAAAGGTAGCGTCGCTATGCTGGCGCAGCTCACGGACAATGGCCAAATCATCGGCTGTACCCAGCTTCACTTTATACAACGGCCAGGGAAATTCCAGCATCTTCGCCACCATCTTCTCCACCGTATCAATACCGATGGTATAGTTGGTCAGCGGATTTGGCGCCGGGTCAAGCTCCCACAACCGATACAGCGGCATACCTGCCCGCTTGGCTACCAGATCATGAGCCGCTTCGTCCAGCGCACACTGCGCAAAGGGATTGTTCTGCAAATGCGGATAGGCCAGTTGCCACAGTTCCTCAGCCGTTTGCCAGTCTCCACCCTCAATTAGCGGCCGTATTGCGTTCAGCGCCTGAATCATTCCATCAATGGTGATGCCGTAGTATTTATTGGCCGTGGCTTCACCAAAACCGCTTAACTCACCATCGCGCAGCTCCACAATCAGGGTTGGCTGCACAGTACGCGAGTCGTGGGCAATGGTAAACGTATGTTTCAGCTGTAAGTCGAAGCGATGGAAATGAAGTTGCATGGGCCTGAATTAAATTACCTGCGCAGATTTTGCTGCAAATACACTTTCATCAGGCGTTTTAGAAACTCGGCGGTGTTGACGTAAGTCCCAATTTCGGCATTGGCTTTCTGGCCCTGCACCAGCCGCGTAAAGCCCTTATCATCAACCTCAATTGTAGCCTGTTGCGTTTTAAACAGATCCGGCCAGAGGACCATACCAATCGCCACGGCATCGAACAGGGTTGGGTCGCGTTCGTAGCCCCATAGGTTTTGCAGACCGGTCAACGCATCGGTCATCGGACTCCGGCGCAGCGCCAGGCGCTCACGGTAGGCTTTATCCGCTTTGATAAACGTCGTTACATCAAGACCAGCATATTTGATTTTTACGTCAGAGCTCACAAACTGTTTGGCCGCTGCCGGGTCGACCGCTACGTTCCATTCGGCATCGGGTGTCGGGGAGCCGTTATACCCGACATAGAATGAACCAAACATGGCTACCACCTGCTTCGCCAGCAGCATGGCACCGGGGTCTTTCTGAACTACATCGGCCATATTCTGCACCGGCCCCACTGAGATAATGGTTACCTCGCCGGGATATTTGCGCAACTGCTCAATGATGAAATCGGCCGCCGGCTGAGCAACAGGACGTTTGTGGATGAATCCTTTGGCGTAGTGAAACTGATCGGCATACCAGTTCGCCCGTTCATTCATAGTCCGGGTATCGCGTCCGACAGCCACCGGAATACTATCGAGACCCCAGTCGTACAGCAGTTGACAGGCCAGCCGGGCACGGTCATCCGTACGACCGTAGCAGGTGGTAATGCCCAGCACATCGAGTTCCGGGCTCGCCACCAGCAGGGCCAGAGCGTAGGCATCGTCGATGTCATCGCCCAGGTCACAGTCGAAAATGACTTTCTGGCGTTGCTGGGTCTGCGCAAGGCTGACTGATAGGCTGAAAACATAGAGAATACCGGTAAGAATACACGTGACAATACCGCTTTTCAGAGACTGTACAGAAGACATAAGGCAACACATATTCGGTAAAACGCAGAGCAAGGGTGCGGCAAGTTAAGGAATGCTGAAAGATTTTTTGCAAACCAGACATCCAAAGTTCCGGGAGCCGCGTATGTTTTGGTGTTGATCGATCACAACACGAGTTTCATTACCTTTTATCCATTTAAAACACTCCTATGAAAACGCTGAAAATTGCTTCGCTTGTAGTCGCTTGTTTTTTCTCGATCAACCTGGCCTCGGCCCAGGAAAAAACTGTCATGGTGGGCGGGGCACCCATGTACCCCTCCAAGAACATTATTGAGAATGCCGTAAATTCAAAGGATCACACCACGCTGGTAGCCGCCGTAAAAGCTGCCGAACTAGTCACTACCCTACAGGGAGCTGGTCCTTTTACCGTATTTGCCCCGACGAATAATGCCTTCGATAAACTGCCCGACGGCACCGTAGCCACCCTGCTGAAGCCCGAGAACAAGGGAGCCCTGCAAGGCGTACTGACCTACCACGTAGTAGCCGGAAAAGTGAGTGCCAGTGAACTGATGTCCATGATTAAGAAGGGCAACGGCATGGCCTCGCTGAAAACCGTTGCCGGCGGTACGCTGACCGCCAAAATGGACAGAGGTAAGATTATGCTGACAGACGAAAAAGGTGGCGTCTCAACCGTAACCACCGCCGACGTGAACCAGTCCAACGGCGTGATTCACGTGGTCGACAAAGTCCTGTTGCCAAATTCGTAAGTAAATTCCCGTGTGCGATCCGCCCGCTGATGTAGATGTATCGGTGGGCGGATTTTTTATAACTGGAAAATACCCCGCCGAATCGCTTCAATTACCATGGCAACCCTGCTCTTGACATTCCATTTTTGAAAGACTGATTCGCGGTAACCATCTACAGTACGGGGTGCCACGCACATTTTATCGGCAATTTGCACGTATGTCAAGTCGCTGCAAGCCAATTTCACAAACTCCAATTCACGATCATTCAGTTGGTTACCATTTAGCTCCTCCTGCTGATTCAAATTCCGAATCAGGCCATTCGTCAACAGTTCAGAGTAATGCCAGCCTTTTGTACGCACATCATCCAGGCCAGCTTTAAACTCCGAGGGATGACTGCCCTTCAGAATATACCCCCGTGCACCTTGCCGGATCATCTTCACAATCTGATCTTCCTTTTCCACCATGGTTAGCACCAGAACCTTTATGCTG
Organism: Nibrella saemangeumensis; assembly: GCF_039541915.1. Classification (NCBI taxonomy): domain Bacteria; kingdom Pseudomonadati; phylum Bacteroidota; class Cytophagia; order Cytophagales; family Spirosomataceae; genus Nibrella; species Nibrella saemangeumensis. Next base: position 1,400 of record NZ_BAABHD010000010.1, on the reverse strand, counting down.
GGATGCTGTTCTTTCAGAAGTCTGGCGGTTTCTACGCCATCCATCTCCGGCATGCGGATATCCAAGAGGAGAATATCGGGAATCTGATCCTGACGGAGGTAGTTGAACATGGACCGGGCACTATCCGCTACGAATAGTACTTCATAATTCTCAAACTTCTGAATCAGATCGGCCAGAGCTTGAGCGAGCAGACGGTGGTCATCAACAAGTGCAACAGTTGTCTTCATAAACCAACGGATAAGCGTACACGCAGAACGTTGCGAAAGTAAGTAATCTCTCCTACAATCCTACTGCCGAAAAATAGCGCATACTTAAGAAACTTACGCAAGGTTTATAAAACGTCTGACAGCTTCTGTTAGCGGTTAGGCAGGAAATCGGAATAATAAAATCCTTTAGTCCGTATAGTATCTATAGCTTGTTTTAACTCCAATTGACTGCAACCCTTATCCAGATACCCACGGGCACCAGCCCGAATCATCTTGTCAATCAGTTCTTCAGTTGTATTTATGGTGTACACTAAAATCCTAATAGCTGAATACTGTGCGTTCAGGATTTGAATGATTTCCAAACCGCCTACCTCTTGCCTGTAATCGTCAAGCAAGAGAATTTCAGGTATCTGATTTTGATCTAAGTGGTCGAGCAGATCCTGACGGCTTTCGGCTACAAACAGCAACTCGTATTCTTCAAAGTCTTTCCGGATCCAGTTGGAGAGACCCTGTGCCATGAGACGATGAGCTTCTAAAAGAGCAATTGACGTGTTCATGGGTTATATGAATGTTATGTATTGCTACTCCTCGGTACTGAAATCTCTATACGCGTTCCATCATTAGGCTTACTCGTGATGACGCAGGTCCCGCCCAACAGTTTGGCCCGGCGCTCCAGATTCCGCAGACCGGAGCCATTGTGGTTCAGATCACGCTCGTAAACCTCCTCGGCCACAAAGCCCTTGCCATTGTCGGTAACAGTTAGGGTGAAACTTGTTGGCTGGTAATCAAGAGAAACCGTAAGCACATGACTGCTGGAGTGTTTAATCGCGTTATTAAGAGCCTCCTGCGTCATACGGAACAATACCGTTTCCGTCTGTTCACCTAATGAGTACGGAGTGCCGTTTACGTTAAGAATTGTTTGAAACCGTCCCGTTTTATCAATTCGGTCTAATTCTAAGTGCAGACTCTCTCGTAAACCAAAACGCTGAACCGTGTCGCTGTCCAACGTTTTAGAAAGACTCCGAATATCCTGTATGGCAGAAGCCAGCAGCCCAGAAATCTGCTTCACTGCGGGTTGTTGTTGGGAATTTGCTCAGTGCTGGACATTGAGGGGGTAGAATAGGAAAAAGCGAGGGCAAATGCTTGTTTTGTAGCGTGACCAACTTAACAAGATTTCACTCCTCGCTTTTGGAC
>NZ_BAABHD010000009.1:0-825 GCF_039541915.1 Nibrella saemangeumensis | reverse complement strand
CGGAGCCACCACCACAATGGCGGTGGAGCTGCACCCGCCAGGGCCGGTGGCCGTGACGGTGTAGCTGCCCGGCAGGTTCACTGTGGCGATGGCACTGCCGTTCTGGGTGATGATGGCTCCCAATGGACCTGCAAAGCTGTAGCTGATCACGCCCGTCGTGGAGGTAGTCGCTGTCAAGGTAGCCGTCAAAGCCGTGCAGCTCAGGGCCGCANGCCGGTGGCCGTGACGGTATAGCTGCCTGGCAGGTTCACCGTCGCTACGGCACTGCCGTTCTGGGTAATCACCGCCCCCAGCGGACCCACAAAGCTGTAACTGATCACGCCCGTGCTGGAGGTGGTCGCCGTCAGTGTCGCCGTCAGGGCCGTGCAGCTTAACCCACTGCTCACCGTCAGGCTCAGGTTCTGGGGCGCTGCCGGGGCCGGAGCCACCACCACAATGGCGGTGGAGCTGCACCCACCAGGGCCGGTGGCCGTGACGGTGTAGCTGCCCGGCAGGTTCACTGTGGCGATGGCACTGCCGTTCTGGGTGATGATGGCTCCCAATGGACCCACAAAGCTGTAGCTGATCACGCCCGTGCTGGAGGTGGTCGCCGTCAGTGTCGCCGTCAAAGCCGTGCAGCTCAGGGCCGCACTCACCGTCAGGCTCAGGTTCTGAGGGGCTGCCGGGGCCGGGGCGACCACCACAATGGCGGTGGAGCTGCACCCGCCAGGGCCGGTGGCCGTGACGGTGTAGCTGCCCGGCAGGTTCACTGTGGCGATGGCACTGCCGTTCTGGGTGATGATGGCTCCCAATGGACCTGCAAAGCTGTAACTGATCACGCCCGTG
>NZ_BAABHD010000008.1:0-17658 GCF_039541915.1 Nibrella saemangeumensis | reverse complement strand
CTCGGGCAACGCACCGAAGGTGATCACGGACTGGGGCTTCTCCGGGGCTGGCTTGACCACCTGGGCCTGCACCACATCCACGGCCGCCCGGTAGCTGGTACTGGCCACCTGTGAAGCGGTGATGTTGGCCGTACCCGCCCCTACTACCGTGGCCAGCCACTTGCCCGTGCTGTTGCTCACACTGACCACAGCCGGGTTAGAGCTGCTGAAAGTAATGGCCACCTCAGGGTTAGTGCTGGTGGCTACCAGCTCAAAGGGCGCATCGCCCACGGTCTTCTCGGGCAACGCACCGAAGGTGATCACCGCCTGAGGCTTCTCCGGGGCGGGCTTCACTACCTGGGCCTGCACCACATCCACGGCCGCCCGGTAGCTGGTACTGGCCGCCTGTGAAGCGGTGATGTTGGCCGTACCGGCCGATACAATAGTGGCCAGCCACTTGCCCGTGCTGTTGCTCACACTGACCACAGCCGGGTTAGAGCTGCTGAAGGTGATGGCCACCTCCGGGTTAGTGCTGGTGGCCACCAGCTCAAAAGGCGCATCGCCCACGGTCTTCTCGGGCAACGCACCGAAGGTGATCACGGACTGGGGCTTCTCCGGGGCTGGCTTGACCACCTGGGCCTGCACCACATCCACGGCCGCCCGGTAGCTGGTACTGGCTGCCTGTGAAGCGGTGATGTTAGCCGTGCCCGCCCCTACTACCGTGGCCAGCCACTTGCCCGTGCTGTTGCTCACACTGACCACAGCCGGGTTAGAGCTGCTGAAGGTGATGGCCACCTCAGGGTTAGTGCTGGTGGCCACCAGCTCAAAGGGGGCATCGCCCACGGTCTTCTCGGGCAACGCACCGAAGGTGATCACCGCCTGAGGCTTCTCCGGGGCGGGCTTCACTACCTGGGCCTGCACCACATCCACGGCCGCCCGGTAGCTGGTACTGGCCGCCTGTGAAGCGGTGATGTTAGCCGTGCCCGCCCCTACTACCGTGGCCAGCCACTTGCCCGTGCTGTTGCTCACACTGACCACAGCCGGGTTAGAGCTGCTGAAGGTGATGGCCACCTCAGGGTTAGTGCTGGTGGCCACCAGCTCAAAGGGGGCATCGCCCACGGTCTTCTCGGGCAACGCACCGAAGGTGATCACCGCCTGAGGCTTCTCCGGGACCGCAGCTTCAAACCAATTGAAGTTCCAGGAACCTTTCTCAATATCAATACTCAACGTTTGATTACCCGCCGTTAAGGCTACGGATGTGCTGACGGTCGTCCAGGTTTGTAGGTTAGCCGTCGCGGGTATATCAATTGTCTTTAGTATAGATCCATTCCTGCCTTTGCGCAGACGCATCTGGCCACCTGGACCTGCTACTCGCAGGGTGAAAGTGTAGGTGCCGGCACTAGTTACAGAAACATTGTAGTCCATCCAGTCATTGCCGTCAATGTTCGTCACGTGGGATCCCCCACCGGCATCTGTTGTACTGGCAATGACTACTCCTTTCATAGCATCATAACTTTCTGCCTCTATCCTTCCTGGCAGTATTTTACTCCCACTAACTGGAGCCGCTTTGACCACCTGGGCCTGCACCACATCCACAGCCGCCCGGTAGCTGGTGCTGGCTGCCTGTGAAGCCGTGATGCTGGCTGTGCCGGCCGATACAATAGTGGCCAGCCACTTACCCGTGCTGTTGCTCACACTGACCACACTGGCATTAGAAGAACTGAAGGTGATGGCCACCTCAGAGTTGGTACTGGTGGCCACCAGCTCAAAAGGCGCATCGCCCACGGTCTTCTCGGGCAACGCACCGAAGGTGATCACCGCCTGAGGCTTCTCCGGGGCTGCCTTCACTACCTGAGCCTGCACCACATCCACAGCCGCCCGGTAACTGGTGCTGGCCGCCTGCGAGGCCGTGATGTTGGCCGTACCGGCTGCCACTACCGTGGCCAGCCACTTACCCGTGCTGTTGCTCACACTGACCACAGCCGGGTTAGAGCTGCTGAAAGTAATGGCCACCTCAGGGTTAGTGCTGGTGGCTACCAGCTCAAAGGGGGCATCGCCCACGGTCTTCTCGGCCAGCGCACCGAAGGTGATCACGGACTGGGGCTTCTCCGGGGCTGCCTTCACCACCTGAGCCTGCACCACATCCACAGCCGCCCGGTAACTGGTGCTGGCTGCCTGCGAGGCCGTGATGCTGGCTGTGCCGGCCGATACAATAGTGGCCAGCCACTTACCCGTGCTGTTGCTCACACTGACCACACTGGCATTAGAAGAACTGAAGGTGATGGCCACCTCAGAGTTGGTACTGGTGGCCACCAGCTCAAAAGGCGCATCGCCCACGGTCTTCTCGGGCAACGCACCGAAGGTGATCACGGACTGGGGCTTCTCCGGGGCTGCCTTCACTACCTGAGCCTGCACCACATCCACAGCCGCCCGGTAGCTGGTGCTGGCCGCCTGCGAGGCCGTGATGTTGGCCGTACCGGCTGCCACTACCGTGGCCAGCCACTTACCCGTGCTGTTGCTCACACTGACCACACTGGCATTAGAAGAACTGAAGGTGATGGCCACCTCCGGGTTAGTGCTGGTGGCTACCAACTCAAAGGGCGCATCGCCCACGGTCTTCTCGGGCAACGCACCGAAGGTGATCACGGACTGGGGCTTCTCCGGGGCTGCCTTCACTACCTGAGCCTGCACCACATCCACAGCCGCCCGGTAGCTGGTGCTGGCCGCCTGCGAGGCCGTGATGTTGGCCGTACCGGCTGCCACTACCGTGGCCAGCCACTTACCCGTGCTGTTGCTCACACTGACCACACTGGCATTAGAAGAACTGAAGGTGATGGCCACCTCCGGGTTAGTGCTGGTGGCTACCAACTCAAAGGGCGCATCGCCCACGGTCTTCTCGGGCAACGCACCGAAGGTGATCACGGACTGGGGCTTCTCCGGGGCTGCCTTCACTACCTGAGCCTGCACCACATCCACAGCCGCCCGGTAACTGGTGCTGGCTGCCTGCGAGGCCGTGATGTTAGCCGTGCCCGCCCCCACTACCGTGGCCAGCCACTTGCCCGTGCTGTTGCTCACACTGACCACAGCCGGGTTAGAGCTGCTGAAAGTAATGGGCACCTCCCCATTGGTGCTGGTGGTTACCAGCTCAAAGGGCGCATCGCCCACGGTCTTCTCGGCCAGCGCACCGAAGGTGATCACGGCCTGAGGCTTCTCCGGGACGGTAGCCTCAAACCAGTTAAGGTTTCCCACTCCCTTTACCATATCCAGATTTAGCGTCTGATTACCTGCACTCAGGACTACACTGGTGCTGACGGTTATCCAGGTTTGCAGATTGGCGGTAGCTGGTATATCAATCGTTTTAATAATGGGACCATTCCTGCCCTTGCGCAGCCGCAGCTGACCCGCTGGACCAGCTACCCTAAGGCTGAACGTATACGTACCAGCTTCTGCTACGTTGATATTATAGTCCAGCCAGTCATTGCCATCAAGACTGGTGATGTGGAGTCCCCCTCCCACATCGGTGGTGGTGGCAGTGGATACCCCTTTCATGGCATCAAAACTCTCTGCTTCAATTCTGCCCGGCAATGGCTTATAAGCGTAAGCCAAAGGAAAACTAGCCTCGGTAGCAACTCGTTCTCTAAGAACGTAGCTGCCTTTGATGCTACTGACCAGGTCATCACCTTCCCTGGCAGAATGGATTATTCTAACCGGTTTATTCGCTTCGACAAAAGTCAGATACGTTTTCTCTTCGTTTTGAGTAAAGGAGCTTAGAAAAAAGGCACAAAGAGCCAGGCTGGCTAATAAAAGTTTAGTCATTACCCCAGAGTTAGTATTAAATGAATGAGAAGTTTATATATGAAATACTACTTGAAAGTCTGGTACTGTTAGTTACCCTTTTCGACTGCTATAAGCCGGGTTTATCGGATGGCGTGGATTACCGCTAAATTTATATGTTCAATTGGTAAATATAGTCTGGTTTTATACAAGTAAATAATTCCAGACATTTGAAAATTCGCAACGTACAATAGTATACTATGCCTAATTACAAACCGCTTAGCTGTGGTTAAGATAACCTTAATGGGAAGTATGCAAACAAAAATAGGGGAGGTTAGCTATGTCGCCTTTGCACCTCCCCTTTCTTTTTATATACTTCCTGGTTCAATTATCTATCTATTGGACCTTAATAACCTTCCGTAGAACACGCTTCTGCCCCTGACTTACCTCCACTAGGTAGAGGCCGACGGGCAGGGCAGACAGATCAACACAAGCGCGAAATCCAACATCCTGCTTTTCATAACTTATCTGTTGGTATACCCTGCCCAGGGCAGTATCCAGCACTCGCACCTGTACAGGTACCTGCTGCTCATTGTCAAATGCAATCTGGATCTGTGCCGTTGTTGGGTTCGGATAAACCTGAACCATGCTTAATCCGGTTGGCTCCGCGGGAGCCGCCAACCGCGCACCGGATACGGGTATCACAAAAGCCGGCGTTTCAGTAACGGTTACTTTCAGCTTTCCGCTGCTGGTCGGTACCTGCTGTTCCTCCATGATGTCACTACCCGCTTTAGGCTTATAAATTTTAGCACTGGTAGCACTACCCAGATCCAGCGTATACTCTCCGGTACGGCCCTTCTCATCGGGTATGACCAACATATACATCGACTGACCATTGTAGCTGTACCGGTCAACGATCGGATCATTAGCTAAGGTCTGCTGGTAGCGGTACTCTCCGAACTGCTTGTTGACCTGGTAGAGGTAGTCAGCGGCCGGACGTCTGCTCAGGGTGGATTCGTTGGCGAGACCTGACGTGGCGTATTGGCCCGATGAGTTTGCCACGGCATCGTAGAGCTGATAGAAGAACAGTTTATCAATGCCGTTACGGGCGTACAGCAACGCACTTCGCAATACCCAATCGGCCTGCGTCACCAGTTCTGATTTAGGGCCGATAGGAATTGCTTTCAAAGGACTACCCTGATTGACATCATACCCGGCCTCAGTAATCCAGACCGGCATGCCTTTAAGCTGCTGGTGAGCTACCTGCACATAGCCCTTCGCATCCTGAGCCGCTGGGGAAAGTTCCGGAGCCGAACCCCGATTTTCTGCACTGTTGAAGGTATAATAGTGGTAATTGATCACATCCCAGCAAACATCAACACTACCGTCGGGCCGGTAGCCCCGGTACTGCCTGCACCAGTCAATCATGCCTTTAACATAATCCTTGTTCGTACAGATACCGGCAATAACTACCTGTATGGTTGGATCAGCATTCTTCACGCCTACCGCCGGCCCCATAGTATTTTTGTGTCCGTCGTAGAAAGCCGACAGGTTGGCCGCATACTCACGAGCGGTCTGGTAAGCCCGACGGCCCTCCCACCATTTATCCCGCTCATTGTCGCATTCAATGTATTTGATTAACCCCATACCAATCTTCACGGTATTGATACCATCTCCAGTCCAGCGTTGAGTGCTATTGACCTTGACCAGACTGGGATCTACATTGCGATTGCTGCCGTAACGGGCAATGTATTGGAAACCGACTTTGGCCTGCTCAATATAGGAGCGCGGATCGGCGAAGTCTTTGCCGTAGCGTACCGGCACATTATCTTCATCCCGCTGCCCCTCTGGATACGTATCCATTAGCCATTTAGGAATAGTCTTCAAACAGGCCAGAACTTCTATACCTTCGGCTTTGCAGCGCTCATAAATGGCATCATAGTTCCAGCCCCCACTGTGGGTAGGATTGAAGGTATAACTGCCTTCAGTCGATTCGATCCGCTCCCAATCCATATAGTGCCGGACGCCCGTAAAGTTTTTCACCACCTTTACTTTTGACTCATTGAGCTGCCAGGGCGTATTACCATCTTCGAAATTCCACTCGTAAGCATTGATACCAAACATATCCTTAAGCCGCACCGGTTTCAGGGGAGCCGATGTCGGCGGACTTGCCGGGGCTTTATAGGACCCGTAAAGCTCGATCTCTGTCGGATAAATATTCCACATATTCAGTACCAGATAGCGAGCACCTTTCGCCACTGTTTTCAGATCGAAAACCGCTGGTTGATTCGGATCAGGGCCAACCCAGCCGTAGCTGGAACCGGTAAACGTCGCTACCGGAATACGGTTCCACTGTGCATCAATAATGGACAGGGTCATAGGCTTGTCAGGATCATAGCCATAGCCGTCGAAGAACTTCACCGCATCAATCGTGATCTCCTCCCCGTCAAGCAGAGGGTAGTAAGCATCATAGTTCGCCAGGACTTTGCTCCAGCCGGTCTGGATATCAACGTCGGTCCGTTCATCGGATAAACCTTCCAGACCGCCGGTTGTGGTATTCAATTGATACCAGCGGTTTCCATCAATGGGTATTTTGACTCTCGTAGTTGACGAAGTACCCCCGCCTGTTATCTCAAACCAGTTAAAGTTCCAGCCTCCACTAACGGCATGCATTCGCAGCGTCTGATTGCCTCCGCTCAGCGACACCATTGTGCTCACGGTCGTCCAGGTTTGCCAGGCACCCGTTGTCGGTAGGGTAAGTGTTGTTATCACGGAGCCGGAAGCGTTCCGTAATTGAAGCTGTCCGCCCGAGCCTGCCACTCGTACACTGAAGGTGTAGGTGCCCGCCGAGGCAACATTAACGTTGTAATCCAGCCAGTCATTGGCATCAATCCAGCCCACATTATGTCCTGCCCCGGTATCAGTGGTAGTTTCGGTGGCAATGCCAGCCATGGCATCAAAACTCTCTGCTTCAATTTTACCGGGCAAAGGCTTGTATGAACCGGTTACAACCGCCGATTTTACTACCTGGGTCTGGGTTATATCAGTCGCAGGTTTAAAGTTGGTACTACCAGCCTGTGAGGCCGTGATGATGGCCGTACCCGCCCCCACCACGGTGACCATCCACTTACCCGTGCTGTTGCTGACCGAGACCACACCTGCGTTTGAGGAGGAAAAGGTTATCGGTGTTTCGGTATTCGTGCTGGTAGCCACGAGAGAAAATGCAGCATCACCTACGGTCTTTTCAGGTAAGGCGTTGAAGGTAATTACTGATTCCTTTAGTGTTGTAGTAGTCCCTCCAGTCAGAAGTTCAAACCAGTTAAAGTTCCACCCACCTTTGGCTATAAAAATGCGCAATATCTGGTTTCCGGCCTGTAGAGAGACTGTCGTGGAAACCGTGGTCCAGTTTTGTCCTCCGCCAGTAGCGGGTATATCAAGTGTCTTTAGTGTGGTACCTGAGGCTGTCCGTAATTGAAGCTGCCCGCCTGAGCCGGCCACCCGTACATTGAAGGTGTAAGTACCCGCCGAGGTAACACTGACGTTGTAATCCAGCCAGTCATTTTTTTGAGTAGCTGTAACGCTCAAACCTCCTCCGACATCAGTGGTATTTCCGGTTGAGATACCCTTCATGGCTGAATAGCTTTCAGCCTCAATTTTACCCGGCAGAGGTTGGTAATTAGCCGCTACGAATCGTAATCGGGCAGCAAAATTAAGTTTGGCTGCACTTATTAACAGGTTGGCAGTATTACCTATTCTGCTATCTTTATTGGCCGTCCAGCCTTTTAGTTTATCTCCCCCTTGAACAGTAAGTGAGAATAACAACGTAGCCAAAATAGCTAAGATGGAAAACTTTAGTTTATACATAAGTCGAATTATCGCTTAATATTAGGCTCAAAAATTTATTAAACGGCAATTCGGTAAGAAAAGTCCTAAACCTTCTTTTATTAATTTTATAATAGGTTCAATTATTCAAAGAATATTTAGCACTAAATCTATAAAAATATCATATGTTCTAACGATTTATGTGTCCTTATTTTTACAAACATCAAACATACGGTTACATGTAAAATGATTACGTTTAACCTTTATTCAGCTCAAATAAAAAACCGGCACTTTCGCGCCGGTTTTCTGATAATACCTGACAGGTTATTAACGAAGTCGATTACGATATGGACTCCGGGGGCCACCATTCCGGTAACCATCGTTCCGGTACCCATACTGCTGCGGAGCATTCCGATAATACCGTGGTCGGGGAGCGTACCGGTAGGCCGGTGGCCGCACATAAGCCCTCGGACGGGCATACACCCTCGGTGATGGTACAACTACCACCGGTGGAGCCGGCCGGTACATATAAGGCCGGGGTCCGTAATAACCATAGCCAGGTCCGGGTCCGAACCCGCCATCCCTGTAAACAACTGTTCTGGTGGCACAGCCTGTCATAACCAATGCTACCAGCACCGCTACCAGCACCGACGCTCTTTTTACCTGTTTCATAGCTGTAAAGTGTCTAATCAGTGTGTAGAATTAACCTTACCGCTTAGACAAGTTTGTAAGTAAAACGTTTAATTACTCGCACAAGTTATTTGAAAGACAAAGAAAAAGCCCCGGCGTTGCATATGCCAGGGCTCCTGTTTTTCGACTTATACGGGTTAGGCTTTCAGCCGTTCTTTGAGATAATTCAATGTCAGTTTATACGCGTCAGTAGCGGCTTCTTTATCATAACCAGCCGTATTACTGGGATTAGCAAAAGCGTGGTCGGCATTGTACATCTTAATGGTTACCTTCTCACCAGCTTTCTTCATATTCTCCTGGAAAGTATTCACCATTTCGACAGGAATACCCCTGTCTTTGCTGCCAAAAACGCCCAGCACATCCGTATCCAGTTTTTTAAGCTGCTCCACATCTTGTACCGGTCGCCCGTAATACATTACGCAGGCATCGGCCTGCTTGCCAGCCAGAATCGCGGATTGCAGGGATAGCATACCGCCAAAGCACCAGCCGATGCTGCCAATCCGGGCTTTCGGACCCGCATGAGCAATGGCCCCCTTCATAATGTTTTGCAGGCGGTCCTGCTGCGCACCCTGCATCAGTTTGGCGGCATCTTCGCGCTTAGAGGCTACCTGCCCATCGTACATATCAACCGCCAGCACGTTTACGTCCTTGAGGTCGTTGTACATTTTTTCGGCTTCCTGTTTGATATGGTCGTTCAACCCCCACCACTCCTGGTACACCAGCAGCCACTTGTCCGAGGGGTTCTTTGACTTCAGGAAAAAGCCGTTCGCGGTTTTGCCGTCCGGCGTCGGAAAGGTAATCATGCTACCGGCCTTGCTCTCATAGGTGAACAGAACCGGCTCCGGGTGCATCATCTGAAACTCTTTATTGGCCGCCAGCATCGACATATCATTACCGGATGTCTGACAAAGCGGAATTTCAGCGGTTTCGGTTTTCTGTGGTGATACCTGAGAGAACACCGACATAATCAGCGAGAGAAGACTTACGAAAACTACCTTCATGGTGATGAGTGATAAATTGGGTTAAACTGTTAATCAGGCTTTCTGTAATTCAAATATGGTAATTTCCGGTAAAATGCCAACCCGGCCGGGATACCCAATATAGCCGTAGCCGCGGTTTACATACAGACGCTGCTCTCCCTCCTGATACAGCCCCGCCCACTGCCGGTAAAAATACTGGCACGGACTCCACTGCACGCCCGCAATCTCTACCCCAAACTGAGCACCGTGGGTATGTCCGGAAAACTGCACGTCAATATCCGGATACTGCGGCCGCACCTCGGCATCCCAATGCGTCGGGTCATGCGAGAGCAGTAATTTGACCGGATAATCCTTAGTACCCTGATAGGCTTTAGCCAGGTTACCCCGCTTGAGAGCCGCCGGCCCAAAACCCAGGTTCTGCACACCCAAGACGGCAATTTTATCACCACCGGCTGACAGAATACGGTTCTCGTCCAGCAGAATATCCCAGCCCATTTCTTTATGAGCCGCTATCAGGTTGTTCAGATTCTGCTGTTTTGCCTGGAGGCTCGGCCATTGGTAGTAGTTGCCGTAGTCATGGTTACCAAGGGTAGAATATACCCCCAGTGGTGCTTTAACTTTATTGAATATGTCAATGTAGTTTTTAACCTCATCGGCCGTATTATTCACGAGGTCACCGGTGAAGAAAGCCACATCGGGTTTCTCCCGCATCAGCATCTCAACACCGCCTTTAACCGCTGTTTTGTTGAAAAAGCTACCGGAGTGAATGTCTGAAATCTGAGCAATTTTCATTCCATCAAAGCCTGACGGCAGATTCTTCAACGGCAGCTTTACCCGCCGAATCCGGTAATCGTGCGCACCCGACAGAATACCGTAGGTAAATCCTACCAGCGGAACGGTGCCGGCAATCAGGGCCGTTTTCATCAGGAACTCCGAGCGGGGAATAGCCTTTGCCGCCGGAATTACTTTCTGAGCTGTATTGTCCACAGCTTCGCGAACATCCGGGCGGTAAAACAGGGATACAATCCACCGGAGCAAGCGGAAGATATCGTCGAGCAACAGGACCAGCACCGCAAAAAACTTCGAGAAGTATGGGATCAGAATGGCGGCCCAAATCATGCTGCGGGTTACCCGCCCGACACTATCCGGCGGTATTAACTGCATGACAATGTACGTCACGAGTGAAACTACTGTAATGCCCCAATAAATGAAAGTTACTATTCGCTGGCCATTATCCGATAATGACCGGCTGACCACCCGAACAGCCTGGTAAACGTAAATATCAATGAGCAGAAAGACGGTGGCAATAAGAAGAAAGAAACCTAGTCGGTTCATATTCCAGTAAATAAGAACCCACTGCAAAAGAGCCCTTGAGCATAACCAGTTGCAGTGGGTTTAGGTTTTACTACGTTTTGAGGATTAACTCACATACTCCGGTTCCTTGGCGGGCTCCCCAGCCGGCTTCTTACGGAACCGATCCCGGATACGCTCGTTGATCCAGTACATACAGGGTACGATCACGAGTGTCAGCACGGTCGAGAAGGTCAGACCGAAGATGATGGTCCAGGCCAGAATGTTCCAGAACACAGCGCTGTCTCCACCAATAACGATGTGAGGGTCAAAGCTGCGGAACAAGCCCACAAAGTCGATTGTCAGACCAGTCGCCAGCGGAACCAGACCCAATACGGCGGCTGAGGCCGTCAACAATACCGGAGTCAAACGAATAGCCCCCCCTTCAATAATAGCTTCACGGAGCGGCATACCCCGGCCACGAAGTTCATCAATGAATTCTATCAGCAGGATTCCGTTCTTTACCACAATACCGGCCAGGGCAATAATACCCACCCCAGACATAATGACCGAGAAAGTTTTGCCGAAGAGCATAAAGCCCAGTAACACGCCGACCAGCGACAGGACAATAGTGACGAAGATAATAATCGGCTTCACCACCGAGTTAAACTGTGTGGCCAGGATCAGATAAATCAACAACAGCGCCATCAGGAACGCCATTCCTAAAAATTCCATCGACTCCTGCTGATCTTCCTGTTCACCACCCATTCTAACCTTGTAGCCGTTCGGCACTTCCATCTGGTTTACCAACGCCTGAATTTGCGCCACAATCTCATTGGCATTGTAGCCGGGCACAATGTCGGAACTCAACGTAATGATCCGCTCCTGGTTCTTGCGGTTGATCTGGCTAAATGTCGTCGAGTATTGAACATCAGCAACCGAGGTCAACGGTACCTGACGCAGCATACCACCGGCGTTCATGTCCCGGTACACAACGTTCATACTCAGCAGACGTTCAATCTGGCTGCGGTCGTCTTTTTTCAGACGAACCATGATCGGATACTCATCCTTTTCGTCCCGGAACTTCGAGATTTCCAGACCAAATAAGGCGGTCCGAACGGCCTGCGCTATCTGCCCCGACGAGATACCTTCCCGCTGTGCTTTGTCTCGGTTGACGTTGATGATGATTTCGGGCTTGTTGGTGATCAGGTCAGACTTTAATTGATCGATTCCTTCAATACCCGCCTGCGAAATCCGCTGCCGAACATCTTTTTCCAGCTTCATCAGCGTGGCGAACTCATCCCCTGCAATTTCAATAGAAATCGGCTTACCCGTTGGCGGACCATTACGTTCGCGTTCAACCGAGATTTCCGTACCGGGAATGCCTTGCATCGACGCCCGCACTTTATTCAGGATGTCTTCAGTCGATACACCGCCCCGAAGTTCGTTCTTCACAAAGGCAACGGTCACTTTTGACTTATGCGGAGTTGCCGACCGGTCAGGGTTAAAGGGATCACCGGCGTTTTTACCAACGTTTGAAATAACAGAGTTGACGATGTTCATGGCTTTATTGTCGTCCAGCACCTTGAACACCCGCTTTTCGATCACCTTGGTAACCGAGTCGGTTACATGGGCATCTGTACCTACCGGCATTACGTTATAAACATATACGTAATCGGGATCACCACTCGGGAAGAAGATTACCTTCGGCTGCACAATACCCATCAGAACAAACGTCACGATGAGGAGAACGAACATTGAAGCGATAGCCCCCACCGGTCGCCAGCCTACCAGGATCCAGGAAATCAGGCTGCGGTAGCCATCCTTTAGTTTCGGTAACAATCCCTCCTGAAACGGTACAATAATGCGTGGCGTCAGGATATAATGATTGAAGGTGTACAGCAGGATAAAGAAAACAAACAGGTTACCAATACCCCGGTCTATGATATATCCCACACCTGCCAGAGCCGCCATGATGATCAGCGGCCGCTGAATGCTTTTGAAGCTGGTATCTTTCTCCTCATGGTGCTCCTCATCATGGCGCTTCATAAACGTTACGGCGAATACCGGGTTCATCACATAAGCCACAAACAGCGAAGCAAACAAGGTCAGAATCAGGGTCAGCGGCAGAAACTTCATGAACTCACCCACAATACCCGGCCAGAACAGCAGGGGAAAGAACGGCGCAATGGTCGTTAGCGTACCCGACAATACCGGGATGAAGACCTCGCCGGCAGCCGCTTTTACGGCCTTTTTGATGTCCCAGTCTTTGTGCTGATTAAACAGCCGGTGCGTGTTTTCAATAACCACAATGGCATCGTCTACCACAATACCCAGGCCCAGCAGGAAGGCAAAAAGCACAATGGTATTCAGGGTAAACGTAGTACCAACAATTGGCCCTACTACCGGCATACACACGAAAGCAACCAGCGCCGACAAGGGTACCGAGAGCCCCACAAAAATAGCATCGCGCACCCCCATGAAGAACATCAGGATGAGCACTACGAAAATAAAGCCCAGCACGACCGTGTTCACCAGGTCATGCAGATCACTGCGGGTACGCTCCGACTGATCAGCCGTAATTTTTACGTCAAGGCCCTGCGGGAAGCGGTCCTGCTTGAATTGCTCAATCGTTTTTTCAATGTTATCGGCCGCCGAAATCAGGTTAGCGCCTGACCGCTTGATCACGTTCAGCGTTACCACCGATTTATTATCCAGACGGGCATAATCCTGCTGCTCTTCAAAGCTGTCAATAACCTGTGCGACATCACCCAACCGTACCGTGGCGCCGGTAGCGGTACGGATCTGAAGATTTTCCATCTGCGCCACTTCGGTGAACTCGCCTTTTATCCGCAACGTTCGGCGAACGCCATCAATCGGCAGTTCACCTCCCGACGCATTTACGTTTTCACCCTGAACGGCCATCATAATATCGCCGAAAGTCAGACCAGCTGATTGCATTCTGGGCAGATCCACGTTAATTTGAATCTCACGCGTTAGCGCCCCGACAATGTCTACCCGACTGATTTCGGGCATTGCTTCAACGGCATCCTGCAAATCCTCGGCGTATTCTTTTAACTGCTTCAGCGAAAAGTTACCCGCCATGTTAATGTTCATAATCGGGAACTCCGAAAACTCAACGCTTTGGGCGGTCGGGCCCGACGTCAGGTCACTTTCTTTAGGTAGATCCTGCTTGGCCTTATCGACGGCATCGCGTACCTTCTGAAGCGCATCCTCTGAGTTCACATCAGGGTTAAATTCAACCAGAATTACGGATACATCCTGAAGAGCATTCGACTTCACCCGCTTCACACCCGAGATTGACTTGATCTGTTTCTCGATAGGCTTGTTAATGGTGTTTTCAATATCAGCAGGAGCCGTTCCGGCATAGATGGTCTGTACATAAACCTGCGGAACCTTGATGTCGGGAAATTGCTCTTTGGGCAGGTTATTGTAAATGACCAGGCCGAACAACGTAATAATGAAGGTGAAGATGTATATCGCGGTCCGGTTCTCTACGCACCAGTTGGTAAAGCTGAGCGTTTTGTATTGTTCAAACTTCATAAGAGATTTAGTTTGACGTTTGAGGTCTGTAGTTCGAGGTTTGAGGTTTGGTTTTGGCCAAATTGAAACGTCAAACTAAAACCTCAAATGATTAAAAATTGATTGGTTGTCCGTCTGCCAGTTCCTGATACCCTTGTGTAATAAGCTGGTCACCTGCGCTGAGGCCCTCCGTAATCTCAATCTGTCCACCGTAACTCATGCCGGTTTTTACCGGACGCGCCTTTGCCACCTTCTTTCCGCCTTCATTGACGGCCACGTATACTAGCTGACCGTTTTCCGTACTCTGAATCAGATTCTGATTGATCACTACCGCGTTCGGTTTGGCCTCATCATTGATCTTCACCTGTGCCAGCATATTCGGCTTTAGGCTGTTATCAGCCGGCAGCGGAGCCTCAATAATAAAAGTTCGGCTGAGGGGGTCTACCGTGGTCGATACAAAATTGATGCGGGTATTCAACTCCCGGTTAACATCCGGGAAACGTACAATAACCGCATCGCCTTTCCGCACACTGCCCACATAGGAGTCGGCTACTTTAGCGACAACTTTAAGCTGGCCCAGATTAACAACCCGTACCATACCCATTCCGGGCATAGCCATATCGCCGATTTTTACGTTTACTTTATCCACAACTCCACCAATTGGTGACGTAACCGTAAACTGCGACCGTTGGGTAGACAGCGTAGCCAGTTGCCGCTCCAGCGCTTCCTTATTGGTCTTCGCCTGGAGGTACTGTATTTCCGTACCAATCTGCTGTTTCCAGAGATTAGCCTGCTTTTCATAAACCGTAGTCGCTAAAGCTAATTGCGTTTTCAACTGTTCGGCATTATCCCGAAGAACCGCATCGTCCAGACGGGCAATCACAGAACCTGCCCGCACAGCATCGCCTTCTTTTACGTACAGGGCAGTGATTGCGCCACCCGCTTTAGGCGATACCTGTACGTTATTTTTGGCGTCAATCGTACCTTGTAATTCAACATAATGGCGGAACGTAGTTGCCGCTACCGGCGAAACAACCACATCTTTCACGCGAACCTGCTCAGCCCGTTTAGGGTCCAGCTTTGTCAACTCCGTCTCCAGCGTCCGGATTTTCGTACTAAGCTCAGCCTGTTGTTTTTTCAGGTCTGCCAATTCAGCCTTCTTGGTGTCAAGGTCAGATTTCTTTTCGGCAGAACATGCCAATAGTAAGCTTGTGGTAAGTGCTAATGCGTAATATGCTTTCATTGTCCGTCTTGTATCAAAGAGTCAGGTTGTATTCGGTTTCGGTTAATTCTCAGTGTACAGTTTGCCTAAAGCTTTGTCCAAGTCCACTTTGGCCAGCATAAAATCAAGGAGCGCTGCGTAGTAGTTTGTCTGCGCTTCTCGTGAAGAAGTTTCGGCGTTTAGTACCTCTATGTTCGAGCCGACACCTTCTTTGTATTTAATGCGTGTTACGCGAAGTATCTCCTGCGCTAGTTCAAGGTTGCTCTGCTGCGTGCGAAGGGTTTGCAGATTGTTCTGCAGGGTTATCTGCGACTGACGGATCTGCAGGTCAATGGAATTCTTCAGTAGTTCACCACTATTCTGCGCTTTCTGCAGAGTAATTCGCTGTTGTTGAATCCGATAACGCTTAGCAAAGCCATCAAAGATGGGCGCCGACAGGTTTAAACCTACGGATGATAGAGCAAACCACTTCGTTGTAATCATATCACCGAAGCTGTTCCGGCCATTATTATATCCATAATTGAAGAACGCCGACAGGCGGGGGAAGTACTGCTTCTGCGTATTCTGAATATCCAGATCAGCGAGTTTCAACTGCGACTGCAACTGCGAAAACTCAACTCGGTTGGCGTAGTCGAACGACGCGGGAATGCTGTTGACGGTCCGCTCCAGTTCGTCTAAATTCAATTGCGGGATCTGGTCGGTCAGATAAATTGGGTCATTGATACCGAGCCCCATCTGAAACTTCAGCAGATAATAACTCAGCCCTACCAGATTCTGGACCTTCTGCTTTTCTGTCTTCAGGTTGTTCGATTGGACTTCCAGACGACTCACATCAATCTTTTCGACAAAGCCTTGCTGGTTCAATGCGCGGGTCTCCCGCAGCAGCGTATCCAGACGGCCAATATTAAAATCGAGCAGTTTCATTCGTTCCTGACTAACCAGCACGCCATAGTAAGCCTTAGCGACCTGCTCGGCAATGGTAACCTTGGAAGCGGTCGTATTTTTCTGGGCCAGTTCCCGATACACATCAGCAGCTTTCAGGCCGATGCGATAGGAAGCATCAAACAAAAGCTGATTTACCGATCCCTGGATGTTACCTGTATAATCGACGCCGAACCGGACCGGCTGCGGACCGGCTGATTCTGGCAACTGAAAAAACTGAGGGGGTAAGAATACCGTCTGAATAGCCAGGTTATTCATGAACATACCACTTACGCTCACCTGAGGTAACGAAACTGCCTTGATCTCTCGAATACGAGCTTCGGCACTTTGAGCGTCGAGTTGAGTATTCGTTGCATTTACATTGTGCTCAACGGCATAGCGGATAGCTTCCGACAGAGAGAAATTTTGGGGCGTCTGGGCCATCGCTGGAGTAAAACCAAGAAGGCCTAGGGAGAACCCGATAATGGTACAGAGTTGTTTGGATAGGTACTTCATAATGTATTCAGGTTGTATTGATTATATACGGAGAAGCCTTTCTCCGTTAAAAGACCGCGGATAAAATGATGGAGTAATTGTTCCTGAACAGCCAGTACATTGGCTCTTGACCCAGGAAAAACCCGCTCGTCAAAGCCCAACTGAACAGATTCGATGCGCAATCGAGCCATTACTTCTATATCTATGTCAGGGCGATAAAGTCCTTCCTGAACGCCCCGACGCAGGTTATCCTGGATAGAAGTCAGAATATATTGTTCTTTATGCTTTAGAAAAACTGCCCATGCCTTTGGATAATGACGCTGCACATCCAGCACCATACTTGGATTAACGGTAACTGCGTGCTGCCGCAGCAATTCAGATACTCTAAGAATTTCTTCAACCGGATTACCAGCCCCCCGGAATTGACACTGAAACTCTTCCTCGTCCCGATCCAGCTTATCCTTGACTACCTGAAATACGATATCCTCCTTATCTTCGAAATGCTGGTAAATAGTCTTTTTAGAGATTCCTAACTGGCGGGCAATATCGTCCATGGTTATCGACTTCACGCCATACTTCCAGAACAGGCCTTCAGCTTCCGTAAGTATCTTTTCTTTCATGAACGATTGGAAAAACTAATGAAGGAACCGAGGAAACTTTTCTAAAGTTTCTGGTTTCCAGATTAAATTTACGCTCTCGAGTCAGAAGCAAAGTAAAGCAGATATGCAACCCTCAGCAAGGTAAAATAGCTGAACAACCGGATTTTAGTGACGAATACGACGAAAAGAGTGACGGAGTAAAGAGAAGGTAGGAAGGTTTACTAGATGACAATGTATAAACCGGCTAAAACAGCAAGAGCCGATCGGTGAGGATCGGCTCTTGGTTGTAAATAGATGAGGTGGCAGCTACCTACTCTCCCACCGGTGAAGGCAGTACCATCGG
>NZ_BAABHD010000007.1:0-1066 GCF_039541915.1 Nibrella saemangeumensis | reverse complement strand
CTTTGAAGCTTACGGAGGGGCTCAGGCGCTGCTGTACTGGGTGGCGCCCGGCAGCGGTTCAGCCGTGATAGTGCCCAAAGAGCGGCTCTACCCCAGCAGTGCCCCCGTGCAGAACCGGGCTCCGGTGGTGGCCAATGCCATTCCCAACCAGAGTGGCATGGCCGGCACGGCCTTCAGCTACACGGTGCCCACCAGCACCTTCAGCGATCCTGATGGCGATGTGCTCGCCTACCAGATCACCGGCTTGCCCGCTGGCCTGTCAGCCAACGGTCTGAGCATATCGGGTACACCGAGTGCAGCCGCTACAGCCACGGTGACCGTCCGGGCCACCGATCCAGCTGGGCTGTTTGCTACTACCACCTTCACGCTTACCGTCAGTTCTACGCCTGTGGGCGGAGGCAACGGCACAGGTCTGACAGGCAACTACTACAACAACACTTCATTATCGGGAACACCGGTGCTTTCCCGGCTGGATCCGACTATCAATTTCTTCTGGAATACAGATTCCCCCCAGCCCGGTGTGGTCAATGCCGATGAGTTCTCCGTGCGCTGGACCGGTCAGGTAGAGGCCCCGGTGAGTGGTAGCTACAGCTTCCGCACCAACAATGATGATGGCACCCGCGTGTGGGTCAACAACCAGCTCATCATCGACAACTGGGCTTATCAGGGACCTACGCCTAAGGAAGGCTCCATCAGTCTGACAGCCGGTCAGAAGTATGACATCAAAGTGGAGTACTTCGAAGCTGCTGGCGGAGCCCAGGCGCTACTTTACTGGGTGGTGCCCGGCAGCGGTTCAGCCGTGATAGTGCCCAAAGAGCGGCTCTACCCCAGCAGTGCCCCGGTGGCTAACCGCGCGCCGGTGGTGCAGAACACCATACCTAATCAGAGTGGCACTGCCGGTACGGCCTTCAGCTACACCGTGCCTACTAACACCTTCAGTGATCCGGATGGCGATGTGCTGGCCTACCAGATCACGGGCCTGCCCGCCGGGCTGTCGGCCAATGGCCTGGGCATCTCGGGCACACCGACCACAGCCGGCACAGCTACCGTAACGGTGAAAGCTACC
>NZ_BAABHD010000006.1:0-20667 GCF_039541915.1 Nibrella saemangeumensis | reverse complement strand
GCCAGGCCGGTATGCCATAGGCAAGCCCGCTCTGTTATTCTTCTAGTAAGCTACCTTATTTCTAAGAATCTTACTACACCACAAACCTAAAGGCCGGTGCCGAGGCATCTTGCTGATTGAATTACAATTAAGATGCCTCGGCACCGGCCGCCCGGCTGCGTCGGAATGGCAAATCAACAGACCAGCGCAGCCGCCAGACCCAAACCAGGCCAACCAGCACCGGCAACAGGACATTGACCAGCCAGAGCGTTAAGGTGGCTGTCAGCAGGAGCGGAGCCACCACACCATACGGGGCGAAGACCCACAATGAGGCTGCTTCGCGCACGCCCAGATCGCTCAGCAGGTTAAACGCCGGAGTAATCGTTTTCGCCAGAAAGACCAATCCGATGCCGGCGGCCATATCGTCGACGGGAAGGGCAATGCCGTACAGTCGGAGCGCCATATAAAACTGGAGCGAAAATGTCAGGTAGCGAAGCGAAGCTACCAGCAGAGCCCGGATAAATTCGGCGGAGGTG
The DNA here is from genome assembly GCF_039541915.1 of Nibrella saemangeumensis. Taxonomy (NCBI): domain Bacteria; kingdom Pseudomonadati; phylum Bacteroidota; class Cytophagia; order Cytophagales; family Spirosomataceae; genus Nibrella; species Nibrella saemangeumensis. The sequence goes on along the minus strand of NZ_BAABHD010000006.1, from coordinate 20,152 downwards.
TACTGCCCGGCTACCTGTAGGTACGTAGTTAACTGGCGTAGCCACGGCCGCGGGTTGTCTGCCGGCTGTAGCCGCCGACGCACCTGAACCAGCCCAAGGCCAGCCAGCAGCATACTCGTTAGCAGACCGAACAATAGCCTCCCGGCGGTAGTATCGCGGGCAGGTACGGTCAGCAGTTGGTGCAGCCAGGCCGCCGTGCCGAACAGCAGCGCCACATAAAACTGCATGCCTCCCGATACCAGCGATGCGCCGAGTCCCTCGGCCCGCCGGCCCGACCGCAACGAGAGCACCCGTCCGGCAGTATCGCCTACCTGGGCCGGTAAGGCAAAACCCAGGGATAAGCCCGCCAGTACACCCTGATACGCTTCGGTCAGACTGACGGCCTCCACGCGCCGGATCAGAATCTTCCATTTTAATGCTTCCAGCGCCCAGTTTACTGGGGTAAGCAGCACTAAACCCAGCGCCAGGCTTCCAGCCCAGTTGGTCTGCTGAAAGTGCTGCCAGACACGGTTCCAGTTCGCTGGCTGTTGGCCAAGTGTGTAGGTGATGTAGGCAAGGATGACAGATAAAACGGCCAGTTTTAGCCAAAAAAGGATTTTTTTGGCCGGCGGTGGTATCGAATCAATTTGTAAATCGTTACTTTGCATAAACGCATAACAATGGCTTCAACATCCGTAATTGCATCTGAAAAAATCATTTTGGGCGTCGATCCCGGCACCCAGGTAGCCGGCTACGGCATCATTCAGGTGCAGAACGGACAGATGAAGATGTTGCAGTACGGTGTGGTTCACCTCAGCAAATATAGCACCCACGAACTGAAGCTGAAGAAATTGTATGATACCATCCTGCGGCTGATCGACGAATACCTGCCCGACGAGATGGCGATCGAAGATCCTTTCTTCGGCAAAAACGTGCAGGCCATGCTGAAACTGGGCCGGGCGCAGGGTGTGTCGATGGCCGCTGCGCTGTCGCGGGGAATTCCCATCGTGGAGTACTCACCGCGCACGGTAAAGCAGTCGGTGACCGGCAACGGCAACGCGTCCAAAGAGCAGGTATCGCACATGGTCAGCCACTTGCTGAACGCGGATCTTGATCCCGAATTCTTCGATGCTACCGATGCGCTGGCCATCGCTATCTGCCACTACTTCCACGAAAATTCCATCCCCGGCGTGAAGAAATCCGGCGGAAAAAAAGACAAAAAAGGCGGCTGGGGCGCGTTTGTCGGCGAAAACCCGGGGCGGTTAGTTTAATTGTTTCAAGTTTCAGGTCTCAAGTTTCAACAGAGCCGCCTGAACCTGAAACTTTGAACTTGAAACCTGAAACAAACGAATGCCTTTCCAAAAAACCATAAAGCTTCCTCCGCACCCCCGCGGCTTTCACCTGATCACCCGCCTGATTGAGCGGGATTGTCCGGAACTGCAGCAGATCCGGGTGGGTATTCTGCACGTATTTATCCAGCATACCTCCGCCAGTCTGACCATCAACGAGAACGCCGATCCGACCGTCCGCCAGGACTTTGAAACTCACTTTAACAAAATGGTACCGGAAAATGCGCCGTATTACAGGCACAACTACGAAGGTTCCGACGATATGCCGGCTCACCTGAAAGCCGCGCTGCTGGGTAGTTCAGTATCCGTTCCCATCACCAACGGCCGGCTCAACCTCGGCACCTGGCAGGGTATCTACCTCTGCGAGCACCGCGACCAGGGCGGTTCCCGGACCCTGGTACTGACGGCGCTGGGAGAATAAATTGTCCCTGTTTAATTCGGCTACGCCAGGTTAGCGCTTGCAATCTCCAGTACTGGCAGCGCTAAAGAGACTTTTTTCTCACATGTAAACGTTGCGTATAACCCTGTGGGTTAACTGTTTATGAAACAGAGGTAAATGGCAATTACTTAACGCAATCTGGTCAAAGAGTTACCTGCCGTATAGGAAGAGTAAAGTAAGTGGGTACATCAATGATTTATATGTAAAGTCTTTATAAACAGCAGCTTATTTGCCGATTAATAAATAATTTGCCCGATTTTTAGATTTTATAGTAGCTTAGTGATACGGGTAAAGGCCAGGTATGAATGGCTCTGTATTCATGCATCCACGTGTCGGATCCGTGGCTTTGACCGACATTCCGCAAGCTGTTTTTGGCCGTAATTTTTTATGGCTTTTTATGCTTTTTGGAGTCACTTTCTGGCTACGCGCAACTTTCTCTTCCAGGGTGTTTGAGCCTGGATGGTGTGAATTTTAGCAATTGGTTGGCTCTTGAGCTTGATTAGGTAACTACGCTTCTGGATTTCCCAAAAACTACAGTCTCACTCCTATGTTAACGTCTATTCTAACCCGTAAAGCAGCAGGGTTTGTAGGGCTATGCTGTTTAGTAGCGAATGTACTATGGGCGCAGGGCCCAACTGTCGACTGGCAGAAAGCGTTTGGTGGTAGCGGTACCGATGTGGGTTACGATGTTATCCCCACTACCGACGGTGGTTTCATTATGGTTGGCAGTACTGAATCGACAGACGGGGACCTAAGCTCCCCTGTTGCTGTGCTCCGTGGACAAGCCAGTAATGCTATGATTGCCAGATTTGACGCCGATGGTACGAAACTTTGGAGCAAAATCTATGGTGGCTTTTCCGGCGATGAAGCTTGGGGTATCACCCGTGCTTCCGATGGCGGATACGTGGTAGTGGGTTATTCTGCCACCGGAGATATTACGTTCTTCCCGCCTACCGTGACGCATGGCGGTGATGATTTCTGGATTTTTAAGCTGAGCGAAAGTGGCGATATCTTATGGGAAAAGTTGTATGGCGGTAGTGGGTCAGACCGGGCAACGGCCATTACAACCACTCTTGATGGCGGGTATGTGGTGGTTGGGTTTACTCAATCCGGAGACGGTGATGTGACCGGCTATCATGGCGGAAACGATTATTGGGTGATCCGGTTGGATCAATTTGGTAATTTGCTCTGGCAAAGGGCGCTGGGCGGAAGCAGTTCTGATATGGCCGCTGATGTCATTGCAACCCAGGATGGTGGCTTCCTGATTACCGGTAGTGCAGAGTCGGGCGACGGTGATGTGACCGGACAGAAAGGGAGTGGGGATGCCTGGATGGTGAAATTGGATGCCGCCGGCAATATGCTCTGGCAGCGGACGTACGGTGGGAGTAGACCCGATATGGCGAGTGATATTATGGAAACGGCAGATGGAAGCCTGATTATCGCCGGAACTACGTCGTCGGTCGATGGGGATGTATCCAGTCCGCACGGGGAGTTTTCAGACGCCTGGATTTTTAAATTGACAGCAACCGGTGATCTTGTCTGGCAAAAGCCGCTTGGAGGAACAGGCTTTGATTTTGGTTCGGCCATACAACCTGGTCCCTGCGGAGGTTACCTGCTGCTTGGAGGGGTAGAATCAAATGACGGCGATGTTACCGGTAACCATGGAGGTAATGATTTCTGGGTTGCGAACGTTAGCAGCACCGGCAACCTGCTCTGGCAGAAAAGCCTGGGCGGTAGCGGACAGGACATTGCTTATGCGCTTACAACGCTTACCGGTGGGAGCTGGATAGCTGTAGGAGAAACCAATTCGACAGACGGCGATGTTACCGGTAACCATGGCGGGTTTAAAGATGCCTGGATTGTTACGCTAAGTACCACCCCATTGGTATTGGCAACTCCATTATTCGATTGCCAGACCGGACAGCTTACCTTATCGGTTACAGCCGGAAATGGCAATCCGGTTGAATTCCATACCGCTATTCTGACAAAAGGATGGACTACCGAAACCAATTTTTACATTGAATCAAAGCACCGAAAGAAATCCTTTAAAATCCGGGCGCGACAACGCAACTGCGCCGATGATGGCTGGGAGGTTGTGGAAGTTGATTTCGACCCGGCGGCTTATTGTACCCCCCCGAGGATGGGACTGACCGAACAACTTTCCGACCTGACTGTGCGCGTATTGGGTAACCCGGTACAGGCCGGTCAACTGGTAGTTGAGGTGCAGGGCGCTGAGGGGCAACCGCTGCAAATTGAACTTATTAACGTTCAGGGCCAGCTGATTGTAACCCGACAGGTGGAACAGGCTGGCGAATTGGAGCGGCATAGGTTGCCGGTGAATCAGCAAGCAGGCTTAATGATATTGCGGGTTAGTACGCCTGCGCAGAAAAGGATGCTCAGAGTGCTGAAAACAGAATAAGTTAAACTGAACCCCAAAGCCCCGTCTGCCAAGCGCAGGGACGGGGCTTTGGGGTGTTAGTGCAGCATCCGCCAGACTTCCTCCACATCGGTTACCGGTAGCTGGCAGGCACGGTTGTAGCAGACATAAATGGTAGTCTGGCCTTTGGTCATGCTGCGATTTTCCAGCAGTGGCAGCCTGCTCTCCGATTCGGTGCCGCTCAGCACTTTGTTGGGGTAGAAGCGGGCGTCGATGGCCCGGCGGATCTCCTGAACCTGCGGACCGAGGATGGCGATTTCGGCTGTTGGACGTACCCGCATAGCGTACAGCGAGGCCCAGTTGGTGAGTTCGCCAGGGTACTGCTGGAGCAGCGGCTGAATACGGCCAAGCATCTGGTCGGCCCGTTCGCCGTAGTCGGGCCTGTCCATCAACAGGCTCAGCGTGTACAGGTTACCCGCCATGATGGAGTTAGACGCCGGAATCACGTTGTCCAGAATTTCCTTGCGCCGGGCAATCAGCGCTTCGCCTGCACTATCCGTAAAGTAGAACAGTTCGGTAGTCGATTCATCGTTATCGCCAAAGTGCTCCATCACGTAGCGGGTAAGCTGGTCGGCGGTGCGCAGCCAGGCTTCATCGAAGGAAGCCTGGTACAGCGCCAGGTAGCCGTCGATCACCGCTGCGTAATCTTCCAGAAACCCGGTTACGCTGGCTTTGCCGTTTTTAAAAGTATGGCGGAGTTGCCCGGTATGCTGATCGGTCATCTGCCCGTTTAGAAAGTTCGCCGTCTGTACCGCAAGCGTCAGAAAATCCGGCTCGCCAAAAATCCGGTAAGCGGTAGCCAGTCCTTTCAGCATCAGGCCGTTCCATGAGCAGAGTACCTTGTCGTCCAATCCGGGTCGCACGCGGGGGCTGCGGGCGCTCATCAGCCGGGCGTGGGCGACCGACAGCATTTCGTTCATTTCCTCCATACTCCAGCCGGCCTGACGGGCAAACTCCTCGTCCGTTACGGTGCGGTGTAGGATATTTCGTCCATGCCCATCGTGGCCCGGCTCCCAGTTACCTTCCTCCGTAATATGGTACAGGTCGGAAAACCACTCGAAGTCATTGCCTAGAATCTCTTTTAATTCGGGTGTGGTCCAGGTGTAGAACTTGCCTTCTTCGCCTTCGCTGTCGGCGTCGAGGGCGGAGTAGAAACCACCTTCGGGGCTGAGCAGTTCGCGCCGGGCAAAGTCGATGGTCTGGTACACCACGCGCCGGTACAGTGGGTTCTGGGTCAGGGGATACGCTTCCGAGTAAAGGGTGAGCAACTGAGCGTTGTCGTACAGCATCTTCTCGAAGTGGGGCGCAAACCACATATCGTCTACCGAGTACCGGGCAAAGCCGCCCCCGATCTGGTCGTAGATTCCCCCGAGGGCCATGCGGTTGAGGGTCACGATGATCTGCCGCAGCGCCGACTCGTTCTGCGTGTGGTGGTAATACCGGAGCAGAAAGGTATAGATGCTGGGCATGGGGAACTTGGGAGCCCGGTTCATGCCTCCTTTTTCGGTATCGAATTTCAGCGCCAGTTTCCGGTAAAGCTGCTCCAGCGTTTCGGGCGTAAAAAGGGCGTCGGTTTCGGTCAGGTTGTACAACTGGATTTCAGACGCATTGAGGTGCCTGGCGAAGCCCTCCGCCGATTCGGCCAGCTGATCGCGGTGGTCGTTGAATGCCGATCGGACGCTACCCAGCAGATTCGCCCACTGCTGCGGAGGCAGGTAGGTGAGACCGTAGAATGGCCGGGCGTCGGGCATTAAAAAAACATTGAGCGGCCAGCCGCCCTGTACACCCATGGCGTGTACCGCTTCCATATAAATGGCGTCGACATCGGGCCGTTCTTCCCGGTCGACCTTGATGCACACAAAATGGTCGTTCATGATCCGGGCGATCTGCTCATTCTCGAACGATTCGCGCTCCATGACGTGGCACCAGTGGCAGGCCGAGTACCCGATACTTACCAGAATGGGCTTATCTTCCTGGTGGGCCTTCGTGAGGGCTTCCTCCCCCCAGGGGTACCAGTCTACAGGATTATGGGCGTGCTGCAGCAGGTATGGGCTGCTTTCCTGGCTAAGTCGGTTCATGGGCAACTGATTAAAAGATTGAATGATTGAGTGGTTGAATGATTGAATAGGTAACTGATCGAAGGATTGAATGGTTAACTGCCGGGGAGAATCCTGTCAACATTCCACATTCTATCATTCAACCATTCAATCATTCAACAACTCTCCACCCCTCACCTGGCAATAATCAGCTTACGCGTCTGGCGGGCGGTACCGTCGCTGATCACCACGGTGTACATACCGGGCGGCAGGTGTTGGACAGACAGGATTTCGCGGACGTAGGTTTCGCCCGGCGCTACCGGCTGCGATAGCACGGTACGGCCCAGCAGGTCAACCACCGTAATCACCAGCGGCTGTGTTTCCGTCCGTTCAAACCAGACATTAGCCTGGGCGCTGGCCGGGTTCGGGAAGAGGTTGAGGTTGGTAATGGCCAGCTCCTTAGGGGAAGTCTGGACGTCCGACAGTTCAAACTGGCACAGATACACCTCACGGCCTTTCAGGGTAATATTGGTTTGCCAGGAGCCATACTGCACCGGTATCAGGGTAGTCTGGTTGTCGTCGGCGTAGGGGTTGTGAGCGGCAATCAGGATCTTATTGCCCTTGACAACCCCGCGCCAGATCGACGTCCGCTCCTCCATGTGGTCGCGGGCCGATTTGCTGATCACCAGTTCGTAATTACCCGTAAACATATCGGCGAAGCGCGAGAGCCGGTACAGGCCGTGGATGAAGTGCTCGTAGGCACTATAGTTGTCGGTCGGGTTGTCGATATGGTCCCAGAACCATAAGCCCCTGGCCCCCGAGAAAAACGGAAAAATGGCGGTGGCTTCGGCCATAAACGGCTGAATAAACCGGGGGTGGTTGCCGCAGCAGTCGTGGTAACGCATCCAGACGTAGGGGATGACTGGTTTGTTGCTCCACGCCCGGTTGACCTCAATCTGAAACAACATATACGCCAGGTAATCACCCGCCAGCGGACTCGGGTAGTCGTAATAGTAATACGCCGACGGGGCCAGCACATCCAGCTGCTCGTAAAAAGGACCACCCACCCGGTTGGTCGCCTGGTCTTTTACCAGAAAACTGACCCGCTCCGGATTGGTGCGCCAGTCGTTCCAGCTGTTGCCGGTCACGTTGAACCACGTATTCCGGATCGGCGTATCGCTATAGGTGGTCAGGGGAATACCGGTCAGGTCGGCTTTCCGGCGAATGTAGCGCAGACCACTGGCGTACAGGTTGGTCATGTCGCGCTTGTAAGCCCGGAGAAATTCAGCATCGGAGAGGCTGCGGTACACCTGCGGAATGGCCGGGTCCTGCTTCAGCCGCAGAATTCGGTCGTCGGTGGGCAGGAACCGTTCGATATCGACCGACAGAATGCTCAGGGGAATGATATACCGGCCCTGGCTGTTGGTTTGGCCGCCCGACAACCCAATCAGAAACTGGTCCCATTTGGCTTGGTACGCCAGGGTATCGTTACCCCAGGGGCTCAGCAGCGTTTCCCAGGGCTGCTTCAGATCGAACGCAAACCCGTACCAGTCGAGGGCTCGTTGTTTAGGGGGGACCAGCCCGGCGAGGTATTCGTTTTCCTGGACGCGGGCGATGTGGCTGAATCCATGGCGGAGCGGACTGGCTTGCGTGTCGCCCATGCGGGGAGCGGCATAGACGATGGTAAAGGGGAGCGTAAAATCCGGGAACTTCTGCCAGCCTACCCGGCCGGCCGGGGTGGGGGTTGCCAGCGACAGCGGCTCGGCGCACTGGACCTGGCTTTTACCGGTCAGTGGCATCCCGAACAGCAGACAGCCGGACAGCAAGACAGAAAGGTGTGGACGGATAGCCGGAAAACGCATGGCTGATTTTTGCTCAAAACTACTATTTTATGCTATTATTGTCACTTAAATAACCCGCTAAGACTATCCTGCGGAATAAGACGTTCCTGTAACAGTCAGATATGTCTGAAATTTAACGTAACCAACAATGAAAAAAGTAACGTATTGGCTGATCCTGTTTTGCGTAACCATTACGCTTGCCAACTGCAAAAAGACAACAGAGCCAGCGGCAAGCGGTGACCGGGCTGAAGTCATAATGAGTACGGGCTGGAAACTGGATCGGGTAACAGACGCCAACCGGCAGACCATCAATCAATCCCAGCTGAACCTGGCCACGATGGCGTTGTATGGCATGGAAATCCAGTTTCGGGCGAACAACATGACGCGGGCGGTAGACCGGGTAACCAAGCAGGTACTCAACGGTGGTACCTGGTATCTGGTCGAGAACAACCAGGCCGTCGATATTGAGATCAACCAGTTTAAAGGGCGTTTTCCAATTGTAGAGCTGTCCCGCAGCAAACTCATCCTGCGCAACAAAGTGCCGGTGGCCGGGACGGAGACGGATGCCAACCTCGAATTTGTACCTTCATTATGAGTGAAAGAGCGAAAGAGTAAAAGAGTGAAAGAGTAAAGGGGCGTTACTGCTCCACTCTTTCACTCTTTCGCTCTTTCACTCTCTCACTCTTTCACTCTATGGAAACCATTCGGAAGAACGATCAGGCCAGACGGCTTACTTTTGAAACAGAGCCGGGTATCCGCCTGGCGGCCGATGCCTACGGTACCCCGTCGGAGCGCTGCGTGGTTCTGCTGCACGGGGGCGGGCAAACCCGGCACTCGTGGGGCGAAACCGCCCGCTGGATGGCCAGTGCCGGCTGGTATGCCATATCGCTGGATATTCGCGGGCATGGCGACAGCAGCTGGTCGCCCGAAGGCCATTATACCGTCGATTACCTGATATCGGACCTGAAAGAGGTCATCCGGCAGATCGGCGGCAGTCCGGCGCTGGTGGGCGCTTCCCTCGGCGGCATTATCTCACTGCTGGCCATTGGCGAGTCACAGTCGTCCATTGCCTCCGGGCTGGTGCTGGTAGACGTAGCGCCCCGCGTGGAGCAGCAGGGCGTAGAGCGGATCTTCCGGTTCATGAGTGCCAACGTCGATGGGTTTGCCTCTCTGGAGGAAGCGGCCGATGCCGTGGCGGCTTACCTGCCCCAGCGGCCCCGGCCCTCCGACCTGAGCCGGCTGGAGAAAAACCTGCGCCTGAAACCCAGCGCCAACGGCGGGCCCGACCGCTACTACTGGCACTGGGACCCGAAATTTCTGTCTGTCTGGCAGCAGTTTGCTTCCGCGACCACCGAGCAGCGGATCGGCTACGAAGAGCGGCTGTTTACTGCCGCCAGAGCGCTAAGTGCGCCTACGCTGATCGTGCGCGGGGGTATCAGCGATGTGGTCAGCGAAAAAGTGATGACCGAGTTTCTGGATGTGGTGCCCCACGCGCAGAGTGTCAACGTGGCCGAAGCCGGGCATATGGTGGCGGGGGATTCCAACCACGCCTTCAGCCGGACGGTGATCCAGTTTCTGAATAGTAGCCTGTAAGCAAGCATGAAAAACAACCCCAGGGTACTGAATGCCTGGTGCCTTTATGACTGGGCCAATTCGGTGCATTCGCTGGTGATTGTCTCCAGTATCTTTCCCGTTTATTTCTCGGCCACAGCCCTGAACGATGCCGGTGGACCGGTGATCAATTTTCTTGGGGTCGAGGTCAAAAACTCGGTGCTGTTTACGTACACCGTCTCGGCCGCGTTTCTGCTGGCGGCCCTGCTGAGCCCGTTCTGCACGGCCATTGCCGACTTCAGCGGTCGCAAAAAGCTGTTCATGAAGGTATTTTGCTACACGGGGGCCATCAGTTGCAGCCTGCTGTACTTCTTCACCCGCGAGACGACCACGCTGGCTGTGTTTCTGTTCTGGTTGAGCCTGGTGGGCTGGAGCGGCAGTATCGTCTTTTATAACTCCTACCTGCCCGACATCGCTACCGAAGACCGCTTCGACCGCGTGAGCGCCAAAGGCTACTCGCTGGGCTATATGGGCTCGGTGCTGCTGATGGTGTTCAACCTAACCATGATCCTGTTTCCCGGCTGGTACGGCGGTATCTCGGAGGGGCTGGCCTCGCGCGTGTCGTTTCTGACGGTGGGTATCTGGTGGTTTGGCTTTGCCCAGATTCCGTTCAACCGCCTGCCCGATCCGGCCTTGCGGGCGGTGCCGCAGGATGGCTGGCTGTTCAACGGCTTCCGGGAGCTGAAAAAGGTCTTTGGCGAACTGAAGCACCTGCCTCTGATGAAGCGCTTTCTGGTGGCGTTTTTTGTGTACAGTATGGGCGTGCAGACGGTCATGTACGTGGCCACCATCTTCGGTAGCGACGAGCTGAAACTCCCCGCCCAGAGCCTGATCATTACCATTCTCCTGATTCAGTTGGTGGGCATTGCGGGGGCGTACCTGTTTGCGCGACTCTCGGAGCGGCTGGGCAATACCTACGCGCTGATGATTGCCGTCTCGGTCTGGGTGGTGATCTGCGCTGGAGCATACTTTGTGAATACCCAGAACCAGTTTTTTGCGCTGGCGGCCCTGGTGGGCATGGTCATGGGCGGTATCCAGTCGCTCTCCCGCTCCACCTACTCCAAGCTGATCCCCGAAGAAACCACCGACACGGCCTCGTTTTTCAGCTTCTACGACGTAACCGAGAAGCTCGCCATTGTGCTGGGTACGGCCTCGTACGGGCTGATCGAGCAGATCACGGGCAGCATGCGCAACAGCGTGTTGGCCCTGCTGGTATTTTTTGTGATTGGTTTTCTGTTACTTGCGCGGATACCCTCGCAAAAAGTGTATCGCGTTCGTTTGAAAACACAGGAAGTTGCTTAATTTTGCATCGAACCTCGCCGGAAGGCGATCTACATACAGGATGTTAGCTCAGTTGGTTCAGAGCGCTGCCTTGACAGGGCAGAGGTCAGCGGTTCGAGCCCGCTACGTCCTACCGGGACACGTTGTCCATAAGCCTCAGATTTTTACATTTGGGGCTTTTTTAATTTCATATGAAAACGGCTTTAACAATTGAATTACAATGTTATATATTGTAATTTGTTGTAGCCTGCTTTTCAGTCGTTTACATGCCAACCTTATTTCTTTTATTTGGCTTCCGGTTCTTCTACCGGCTGTACGATTTAGTTAACGAACCCTTACATGTCCACGTTAGCGACAATAGCCGAAAATTGTGTAAATTTTGGATCTATTCCGACGGTTCAGTTCAATTAGCCGATAATGTCGGTTTCAATAAAAGGGAACTAACCCGCATTGAAAAAGCCTTGGTAGAGCACAGAGATAAAATTAGTCAGACGTATGAAAGCGACTGTAAAGCCAACGGAGTCACGCCCAACTACAAGCGGAAAGGCCGGTAAAAGCCGGGTTCGTCGGCCTTCGTTTGATCGTCTGCCTACCATCACCGGCGTTAAAGTCAAGGCTGACTCAGTCTGGTTTGAATTGAATGATGGGCGTACCGTCACGATACCGATTGCCTGGTCAAAACCACTCCAGCAGGCTACCCCCCGTCAGCGCCGGCAGTTTACGGTCAGTGCCTATAATGTCTTCTGGGACGAGGTTGATGAAATTATCGGGGTCGAAAATATCCTGTTTGGTAACCAGTTGTACTTATAGCTGGACGACTCTCTTTTACAACCTCAACATCCGCCTAATCGTATCCTGCATCGCCTGCTTGAAGCCTTCATCCTGGGAGTAGAGTTTGTACATTTCCAGTTCGCTACGGCGTTGTTGGCAGGATACGACAGCAATGAAGTTGTTTTATCCGGATGATATGGTAGTCACGCACTGGGAGCAAAGTCTTTAAGCAACATACACCAATTCGTGCACTTAGGGAACCTACTGTCAACCGAAACAGCTACTACCAAGGCCAGAGGCAAACTTTCTGAATGCCTGAAAGGCCGTCTAATAGCTAATATAAGGATTTAACGGGATCGTTGATGTTTTACCCGAACACCGGAACTTAGCCAGGCCGCCCTCCGTCAAACAAAGACTATTTAGCTTCAATTGGCCGGTTCGGAGTTATCTTTGGCGTACCAACTGGATAAAAACGTGGATAATACTGATGTACGCTGGATACAACGTTTTACTAATTACAAAAAAGCGCTGGCAAAATTGTCGTCTGTTGTGGAGAAAACAAAATTGGACGATTTGTCTGAACTTGAGAAGGAAGGGCTTATTCAACGATTTGAATATACGTTTGAATTAGCCTGGAAAACACTTCAGGATTTATTGAATTACAAAGGGTATAAAGATATCGCCGGTCCAAATCCGGTTCTTTCTCAGGCCCTGCAGGATGGTTATATAACGGATGCCGAGCAATGGAGAATGATGAAAAAATCCAGAGAGTTAACTTCTCATACCTACAACAGCGATACCGCTGATGGCATCTCCGAAAATATTTTTACTTCGTACGTTTAGCTATTTAAAGACCTGGAAGGGAGACTTGAATCGGAACGATATGGAAAACAAACTAATTTATTCGACGAATGAGGTTTGGTTTAACGGCTCGGGACCTTAACGCTATCAGACAGGTATTTGCCAACTGTGACAAAGCTGAACAGGTCATTATTTTTGGTTCTAGGGCAATGGGTAATTACAAGCCTGGTTCGGATATAGACTTAGCCATTAAAGGCGATTCCCTTACGTTGAATGATATACTGAAATTGAGTATTTAATTAGAGAATTTAAATATGTTAGTGCCTTTTGATTTGATTAATCATAAAGCTGTCAACGATAGAGATATATTAAATCATATTGAGCGTGTAGGGGTAATCCTTTATGACCGACAACTACCGAAATGAGTTGATAATACCTTACACCTACCGTTGAGTTCTTCTAATAATATTCCTTAAAATATCCATGTGCCCGCTCAAATCAAAGCTGGTTTTTGTGCAGCAAAGAATAACTCAACACTAGCAGATTTGTTTACTGGACTAAGTCAGGCAAAGTTAGCGGAATGAGAGAAAGTCAAACAGCCGACCCTGATAAAAAGAAGAAAAAGCGGCCACCGCTGAGGTTATATTAGCCAGCAATGGCAAACCGCGTAAAACCAACCCTTCCTTTTTCCGTTTTTTTGTCCACTTTCTACTGACGATCTACAGGTACTGCTCCAGTTGGGAAAGGGATACTTTACTAAGATTTAGTTGTAACTGCACGGTGGTTTACTGCTAATAATCCTGTCTTAAAAAGGAGGTCAATATATGGATTAAGAAGTTAGCAAGCTACCTTTGAGGTAAGCGTAGTCCGTACAACTGAGGAAGATTTTTACCGAACCAGCTTTCGCCAGTAGGCTGTCCAACGGTTCAATAATTGGCATTTCCTAACCACTAACTTCTTGAAAACAACCATCATTTTCCTGGTTTTTCTGACATGGCTGCGAATGCCCGCGCTGGCAATCCCTCCTGTGTACAACATCCGCGACTACGGTGCCACCGGTCAGAAAAGCGATAACGCAACGGAGGCCATTGCGAAGGCTATTGCTGCCGCTAAAGCGGCTGGTGGGGGCGTGGTGCAGGTGCCGCCCGGCGACTATACGTGCCTGGGTATCGTGCTGTACGACAACATTACGCTCCAGCTCGATGCCGGGGCGATTTTGTATGTTGATCTGCCCAATCCGGCTTTCAGCGCGAGGGGTTTCATCTATGCCGAAAACGCCAGAAATATTGCCATCAGGGGTCGGGGAAAGATTGACGGACAAGCAAAATACCAATGGTCCGACTATAACTTCGGTGATGTAGAGATTGCCAGCGAGGTGGAGATCGCTAAAAAGGCGGGCGTGGAGATGAAACGGAGTTACCGGGTTGGGAAAAGTGCGTTTACGCTGCTCCTGAAAGAGTGTGAGCACATTACCATCGACGACGTAACCATTGTGAACACCTCGCTCTGGTGTATGCGTATCTGGGGGTGCAGGGATGTAAAAATCAGGGGCGTTACCGTGCTTTCCGACCTTAAGATGGGTGTCAACTCGGACGGTATTGACCTCGACGGCACCAGCAACGCCCACATTTCGGGTTGCACCATCTCGACTGGTGATGATGCGATTTGCCTTAAAAGCGGCTCGTGGGACTTTAAGGACAGCGGCAAATCGTACCCGACCGAAAATATTCTGGTCGATAACTGTATTCTCACCAGTTCCTCGACCGCGCTGATGATCGGGACGGAAACGCTGTCGCCCATCCGGTACGTCATTTTCAGTAACTGTGTCATCCGGGAGTCGAATAAAGGCATGGGTATCAACGTGCAGGATGGCGGGACAATCAGCGATGTTCGGTTCTCGAACCTGACCATCGACCTACACCGGCGGCACTGGAACTGGTGGGGCAGTGCCGAGGTGTTTTACTTCGTGCTCAAAAAACGCAACCCAAACTCTGTGGTAGGGACCATCAGAAACATCACCGTCGACAACGTAACGGCGTATGCGCAGGGCACCAGCCGGATCATGACCACCATCGGCAAACCGCTGGAAAACATTCGCATTGCCAACGTGCTGGTGTTCATGAATCCCGAAGCCACGCCCGACAAACGAACCCAAAACGCCATGCTGTTTGAGGGTGTCGATGGGCTGACGCTGGATAATGTCCTGGTTCGATGGAACGATGAACAGCCCGAACCCGCCTGGCAAAGCGGGCTTGTGCTCAAAAACGTCAGTAATTTTCGGCTACGGGAGGTATCGGCCCGGCAGGCGCATAAAGCCTCACCACAGCCGGCCCTGCTGCTGACCGATTGCACAAACGGCATCATCAGCGAGTGCATGGCTCAGCCCGGAACGGGTACGTTTATGCGAATCACAGGGCCCACAACCCGCGATCTGGTCCTGCACACCAACTCGCTCAAAAACGCCCAACATCCGCTGGTACTTGACAGCGTTATTCCTAAAACCAGGGTAATCTACCGACCCTTTCCATGAACAACCCGCACCGACCCGGCTCAAGGCTGGCGACGATGTTCCTGCATCGATAGGATGCTTGTGTCTATTGACAAGTAGCGTAAGAACTCGTCGGGTAAATAATCAGTCGGTTGCTATATATCCGCCGGTTTGCTTATCATTGCCGCCGAAGTATCCCTGCGTCTACTCTCTGGAAACTGGTTATGATTATTTATGAATCCAATAGAAACTGGCTGCGCGATGTAAACCACCTGTACCGGAGTTACACCATGCAGAAAATAGTACGAAGTACCCTGTGGGTGGGTGCCGGAATGACGCTTATCAATTTCCTGGTACACGGTGTCTTTAAGCTCACGCTCTGGCGAATAGAAACAGGCACCTTTTCGCTGTTGGGCATTGTGCTGTCTATATTGCTGGTATTTCGCACCAATTCGGCGTACGACCGCTGGTGGGAAGGTCGTCGGCAGTGGGGGAATCTGGTCAATAACTGCCGTACCCTGGCCATGTTGCTGCACGCATCCTTACCTGAGTCGGACCTGGAAAGCAGGCGCTTTATGGCCGCCCACATTGCTAACTTCTGTATTGCCCTGAAAGAACATCTACGTGGGGGCGTAAAACTAACCGAACTCATTCACGTAACCGCAGAGGAACGGGATTTGTACGGTACCAAAACCCACCTGCCCAATTTTATAGCGGCCCAAATTCAGGTAAACGTGCAGGAAAAAGTCAGAGCGGGTGAGCTGACGGCTGCCGACTTACTAAATATCAAGCCGCACACCCAAACGTTGTATGATGTAGCAGGGGCTTGCGAACGGATCAAAAAAACGCCTATTCCCTTTTCGTACAACGTATACCTGAAGCTTTACATTTCGGCCTACACGTTAATTCTGCCTTTCGGCTTATTACCCAATTTCGGTTATGTGGGAGTTGGGCTGATTATGTTTATCTTCTTTGCGTTTATAGGCATCGAGTTAATGGCCGAAGAAATAGAAGAACCTTTTGGTCTGGATTGCAACGATTTACCCATTGGAGACATTACCCACACAATCAAACAGAACGTATACGAATTATTGGAAGTGGGCCACCCGGAAGAACCTAAACCGAAGGAACTTTATCAAAAAGTTTTTTAAACGAAACCAGGGCTGTTAAAGAGTTGAAGAAAGGTGTAGATAAACATCTTTTGCTGGTACTGTTTCCTGACAGGAAATGGAGCTACTTCAGAACCAGACCGTAACGTAAAGGCCGATCCACTTGTCAGCAGAACGGCCTCTGATTATGCATGCAGCACTCTCATCATCGCTGCATGAGCTCCCGCCGGCGGTGCAACACCCCATTTGCCATTTCTACCTGCAGCATCTCCACTACCGGATTAGGGAACACCCGCACCTGAACGATCTCCCCTATATTCGTCCCGTCTGCCGCAGCCATACGGGTTGCGTTGGTCACCGTCAGCACAAACGCTGAAGAGGTTACACTGCCGCACGAACAAAATCCAGGAAAGTAGATAGCCATATCGTTAGCTGCGTGCCTGGGTCGCTTTACTATCCGCCTGATTCAAAAAGTCCGTCGGTGTTTTGCCGGTCCAGCGCTTGAAAGCCCGAATAAACGCACTTTGCTCATTGTACCCCAAGATATACGAGACCTCTTTTATCTGGTAATTGCCTGATGTCAGGTAGTGGACCGCCAGCTTCTGCCGCACCTCGTCGACAATCTGCAAAAAGCTAACACCTTCTTCTTTCAGCTTCCGTTGCAGAGTCCTGGGGCTGACGTTGAAGTTGGCTGCTACCGCTTCCAGCGACATCGCGTACAGATACGAGTTGGTCAGCAGGTAATTAAAAATCCGGGTTTGCAGAGGACCCTCTTCCTTTGCTTCTTTCACCAGCCCATTGATTTGTTGCAGCAGGTGGTTCTGCAAGGCATAGTTGGCTGAAATAATGGGCTGGTTTAGATAGGTATTGCTAAACGCAAGCGAGAAGCCGGGTTGTCTGGGTTGCACCGGGCACCGGAATACCCGGGCGTACTTAGACGGCTCGCTGATGGCGTAGGGCATCTGAACCGAAACCGGTCGAATTCGCTGCAGCAGGAGCCCATCCAGTTCGTGAACCGTAAATACCATCAGGTACTCGGCCAGGTGCCGGTAGGTAAACGGAATGCTCTCCTGCTTTTTCGGGTCGGCGATCAGGTGCAGGGTAAACTGCTGCGGGCCATGCTCCAGTTGCAGGCTGAACAGATCCGTCAGTAGCCCGATCAGTGTACCGGCATTGGTTAAGGCTTCGCCAACCGTGCTGCTGGTCAGGATAACCTGTCCAACCACACCCAAAGCGGCCAGTTGCATGCTTTCGCCAAAATGCAATCCAAACAAGGGGTCGTGGCACTGATGGCTGAGGTTTTTCCACAACTGCTCGACCTGCTGGTTGGAGATGGCCGTCTGGGTGTCGGTTAACAGGGCTTTGTGATTCAGTCCGGATT
Source organism: Nibrella saemangeumensis (assembly GCF_039541915.1). Classification (NCBI taxonomy): domain Bacteria; kingdom Pseudomonadati; phylum Bacteroidota; class Cytophagia; order Cytophagales; family Spirosomataceae; genus Nibrella; species Nibrella saemangeumensis. The sequence continues at coordinate 2,629 of NZ_BAABHD010000006.1, read as the reverse complement.
GTTTGCATACCTGCTCCAGGTCGGCTTCCCGCTGACCGGCATACGCTAGTAAAGCCAGAATGAATTGTTTTTGCAGGTTCTGCATCGTAGGTTCGTTACAGTACGGCACTGCTGACAAACAGGAAAGTTAGCATGGCTGCCGCATTCTGCAAACGGTTGCTGCTAACCTGGCCGGATGGCAGGGCCCTCTTCTGCAAAAAGGCCATTAAGGCAACCCATAGGGCTACACCGGCAATAATCAGGTTTCCCCATACCGATACAACGGAAAAGAGAAACAGGAGGGCTATGGCACTGGCTACTACCCATAGCGTATCCAGGGTAATAATGAGCTTAACCAGGTTCGTTTTTATCGGCTTGCCCAGGCTTACTATAAACACAAACAGCGCAAACAGAAGCAGAAAAATACCGACTTCCAGAAAAGGAGCCGTTGTGGTTACCCCAAAAATGCTGGCGGCAACGCCCGGAACCGAAACAAGGAGCAGACCGGTAGCGCCTGAACTGATTGCGTTTACTTTTAAGATGTTCGATAAGGATACCATAATTGTACGAGTTTTTGTTCGATACAAAGCTATCCTGACCGTACTACAGACCTGTTACCAGTATACGCCAGCGCATTGTCATTTTGCGCCAAATGGGTTGTTCTGCCTTTTTGGCGCACCCTGAGTAATTGCTTAAGGTTGATTTTGCCGTTCGGTTTTATGATCTAACAGGATGGTCCGGGCAGGCTGCTGGTGTAGGCCGCGAACTTCCGGCCAAGGACCTTACCCGGACGCTGGCGCGGTTTAGGGCCCTTATATGGCCCTAAACCACCCATAGTTCATCACCGATGCATAAGCACCCGCTGGCGGTGCAGCACTCCGTTTGCTGTTTCCACCTGCAACAGGTACAACCCTCCGGAAAAGTCCGTTACCGCAGCTTTCAACTGACCGACACCCTCTACCGGTTCAACAGACCATTGACCCCGCTGCCGGCCCTGCAGGTCAAACAAGCCTACCTTCGCCGGTTGGCTCAGGCCCTTTATTTCCACCTGCAACACCTCTACTACCGGATTAGGATATACCAACACCTGAACGGCCTCGGCCGTAAATACACCCTGGCGGGTATTGCTGTTACCCAACTCGCAATTGCCATCCAGCAGGGTCTCGGCACTACCGATCACCTCGGTGCCCAGGGTCACTGTCAATCGCACCAGGTAGCCTTGCAAGCCGTTTAAGTTGCCTTTTGCGCCCACAATGCGTAGCGTGGGTGTCCCGGTGACCGGCTTGAAATCCACCTTTCCTATGCTGGTTCCTTTTGCCGCAATGTCTTTGTAGTTGGTCGATTTAGGTGCTTTATACGACCAGCTATACACATAAGCCGCTGGGGCTCCCGAGACTGTCATGGTTATCGGCAACGTTACCTCATCTCTATCCGGTGGAACCGTCTTCACGCAAAGGCTGGCTGGTCCCACTACTGACCTGGTACCGGTGACGGTGATGCTTACCGAAGCCGTAGCTGAACAGCCACTGGCATTGGTGACGGTAACCGAATAGACGGTACTGCCAATGGGCGGTGTCTGCACAATGGTGGCCGCAGTGGCCCCGGTGCTCCACTGGTAGGTAATACCTCCACTAGCCGTCAGGGTGATGGATTGCCCCGCACTCACTGTTGTGGCCGATGCCATAATCTCCGCTGTCGGAGTAGTTTTATCGTCACTTACTGTCACGCTGGCGGTGGCGGTGCAGCCATTGGCGGCTGTGACCGTCACCGAGTAGGTGCCCGAAGTGCTGACCGTGCGGGTGGCACTGGTGGAGTTGTCCTCCCAGCGGTAGCTCACCCCACCACTGGCCGTCAGACTCACCACTGGCGTGGCACAGCTTAGGGCCGTCGTGGAGGCAGCAATGCTGGCCTGGGCCGCTGTAGCATTGCCGGTAATGCTCACGCTAGCGGTGGCGGTGCAGCCATTGGCGGCTGTGACCGTCACCGAGTAGGTACCCGCTGTGGTGACGGTCCGTACTGGGTTGGTGGAGTTGTCCTCCCAGCGGTAGCTCACCCCACCACTGGCCGTCAGGCTGGCTGATGGGCTGGCACAGGAAAGCACCGTCGTAGAAGCAGCAACGCTGGCCTGGGCCGCTGTAGCATTGCCGGTAATGCCCACGCTAGCGGTGGCGGTGCAGCCATTGGCGGCTATGACCGTCACTGAATAGGTGCCTGCTGTGGTAACGGTCCGCACGGCATTGGTGCTGTTGTCCTCCCAGCGGTAGCTCACCCCACCACTAGCCGTCAGGCTGGCTGATGGGCTGGCACAGCTCAGAGCCGTCGTAGAAGCAGCAACGCTGGCCTGGGCCGCTGTAGCATTGCCGGTANGGTACCCGCTGTGGTGACGGTCCGTACTGGGTTGGTGGAGTTGTCCTCCCAGCGGTAGCTCACCCCACCACTGGCCGTCAGGCTGGCTGATGGGCTGGCACAGGAAAGCACCGTCGTAGAAGCAGCAACGCTGGCCTGGGCCGCTGTAGCATTGCCGGTGATGCCCACGCTAGCGGTGGCGGTGCAGCCATTGGCGGCTATGACCGTCACTGAATAGGTGCCTGCTGTGGTAACGGTCCGCACGGCATTGGTGCTGTTGTCCTCCCAACGGTAGCTCACCCCA